>NZ_JBNNVQ010000012.1:0-106456 GCF_050280625.1 Pseudomonas sp. NPDC089569 | reverse complement strand
CTGGACTGGGTGGAACGTTCGGCTACCTGGGCCAGCGCCTTAGACAAAGGCGTTCCCGCATCCGTCGGCCTCACCTACGAGATTGTTCGATGGGATGACGCACAGGACGCACTCTGGAAAAGGGATCTGATTCTGGCCAGCACCCCTGATGACCAATCTCGCCGCCAGGCCGTAGCCATGTGCTTGGTCGATCCTGACATCGAACGTTACGACGTAGAAAAACATAATCTCTTCGAATATGTACGGCTTGGCAAAGAGGCTGCAAAACGCCGGGCCCCACACGTCTTCCTCGCTGAAAACCTCACAGAGTAATAGTCAGGATTGGGCCACGATTAGGCCAAAGGAGTACCAATGGAGATTTTCAAGGTAGGCGGGGCGGTACGTGATCGCCTGCTCGGCCGAGAGGTAAACGACGTTGACTGGGTCGTTGTCGGCTCAACCGTTGAAGTAATGTTGAGTCAAGGTTACCAACCGGTTGGAACGGACTTCCCTGTATTTCTGCACCCTGTTACAGGCGACGAGTACGCACTGGCAAGGACGGAGCGGCAGAACACTGGTGGCGATCGGCCGCTCTCTTTTCATGCCAGCCCCGAAGTCACGCTGGAGGAAGATCTGGCGCGCCGCGACCTGACGATCAATTCGATGGCAGAAGATCAATGGGGGGTAATCATCGACCCCTATGGTGGCCAAGGCGACTTGGATGCTCGCCTATTGCGCCATGTTGCTCCCGCCTTTGCAGAAGACCCTGTCCGAGTGCTGCGGGTAGCAAGGTTTGCTGCACGATACGCCCCCCTCGGATTCACCGTTGCTCCTGAAACGATAGTCTTGATGCGCGAAATTGCGGAGTCTGGCCAATTGGCTGACCAAACGGCTGAGCGAATGTGGAAGGAAATCGCCCGCGCTTTGATGGAGCCCTGCGCAGACGTTTTCATCCAGGTGCTACGAGAATGTGGAGCACTCAAAGCAGTAATGCCTGAACTGGCTGCTCTGTTTGGTATAGAGCAGCCTGCAGAGCACCACCCCGAGATAGACACCGGCGATCATGTTCTGATGGTTTTGCGCCAGGCATGTCGCTATGAACAACCCTTGAGCGTCCGCTGGGCCGCACTTACCCATGATCTGGGCAAAGGGCTTTCTCCTGTCGAATCACTGCCGGCCCACCATGGACATGAAGGTGCGGGGGTGAGTCTCGTGAAAGCGGTCAATACCCGATTCAAAGTGCCGACTGACTGCGCCTACCTTGCGAAAGCCGTGTGCGAGCTGCATACCAATGCACATCGAGCATTCGATTTACGCCCGAAAACCCTTTTGGGGTTGATGAGTCGACTGGATGCCTTTCGGCGACCGGAGCAACTGGCCAACTTCGTCGCAGCATGCGAAATGGATGCTCGCGGCAGACTGGGCTTTGAAGACCGGGACTATCCGCAGGGCGAATACATTCTTCGCGCGGCAGACGTCGCCCAGGCAGTTCAGGCGAAGCCTTATGTCGAGCGTGGCCTTAAAGGTCCTGCCATCGGTTTGGCAATCAGGGAGGAGCGCCTGCGTCGCCTCCAGCAGTACAAAGAGGGTTTCAAGCAGGTGAATTAGCGCTGGCATCACACGCCATAAATGGACTTAGCCAGAAATTTCAGGGCAGGTTTTGGCGTGCGAAGGCCTTGTGATCACGGAAAATAGGAATAAGGACTACGGGAGCCCCACATGACACCAGAAGCAATTGAACGACTGCGTGACAGAGTTAGCAATGCCGGCGATCAACCAGTGCCACTATCCGCACTCGAGCTGAACGCGCTGTTGAATATGGCAAGCGCTGCAATCAATCCGCACCAGGTTCTAATCGACCAAGAGACTGCCCGCGAGTGTCTTGAAGCCCTTGGCCCCGCACCATTCGGCTTGCGCAAGCGCCTGGCGGAAAAGCTGCAGGCCGGCATCACACAATCGGAACACCTCAAACCTGGCCAGAAGCTGATTTCTGCGGCTATTCCGGCAGACCTCCACCCGCTGACTCAGGAACTGGTATCGGGGTTCATGGGCGCGTTCGCAGAAAAGCTATTCGCCTCTGAAGTGAAGCGCGGTGGGGCAACGATCTGGGTAGATGCTGATTGGATGGATCAATGCCGTGAGGAGCTGGTTCGACATGTTTTGAAAGGTGACGTTCGGGACATCGCCGCTTATTGCGCCTTCCTCTGGTACCACAAAGAGCGTTCGGCACTGACTGAAGCAGAGTTTGCCTGGATGGAGCCCCTGGGTTACTTCGCCATCCACGAGGGCAAAGCGGCCAGCGCGCTTTTCGACGAAGCTCAAGCGAAGCAGGTATTGGAAACCCAAAACCCACCCCCGCTCCTGCATCGCGTTTTCGTATTCCCACCAGCATCACCGCAGAACCCGCTGTAAAAAGAGCCTTTTAAGGCCAATTGATGCGCCCTCAGGGTGCACGTTAAGGATCGGTCAATTCGGGACCAAAATGAGGGATTAAAGATGCCGCAATCGATGTGTTTGATCACCGGGCAGCAGGGCCAACAGATGTCGGTAGAACGGTTTGACCTGTTCAAGCACCGCATTGGCGATCGCGAGTTCAACCTGGCCGTACACCCTGAGCCCGACAAACTCACCAATCCAGATAACCGCCGCCTGGTCGTGAGCCTCTACGAAACCGGCTGCAAGCTGGCCACTCTTCAAGCACAAGTGGGTGAAGTCAGTGCCGGCGTAAGCACCGTGCGCGCCCTGGCTCAAGAGACGATCAAGAGCCTTGCAAATGAAATCGGCAGTGAGCGCCTTTCTCGGTTGCTGGACAATTCCCTCACAGATCACCAGCCCCTCAACGGATGATGAAGGAGTCCGGACTGGCTGTAGTCGCCTCACTCGCCATCCCTGAGGCACTCACCACTCACCGCTTTGTTCGCGAAGCGGTGGCAGTGGCGGCGACGCTTGCGGCTAATGATGATCCCAAACGCCAAGTGAACGGAACTTCGTACCTGCCCGACCAGTTGCAACTCTATGGCTGGAACACCAACATAGGCCGTCATTCCGACAACACCGGTTACCTCTACGGCCTTTGTTTGAACGAAGGCACCACCACCCTCTTTGCGCAGGATGAGACCTGTACAGATCCTGGCCCAACGCTGGCAATCGAACTGGTGCAGGGAACTGTCTTCCGGCTATTCGACGGGTATACGCACTGGACGCAGGACACCGGGCCGCGGATCGCTGCTTTCTTGGGGCCATTGATGGAACCTGACGACGAGAAAGCGTTGTGCTTATTCAATGAAGCACTGACCGAGCTTGCCGGTCATGCCTACTACACCTCCCCACGCATCTCCGACGGATTTGTTGTCCAGGGCGACGACGAGTGCCTGGCCACTGTTGATTTCCTTTCCTACGAGCGGATGTTGAAGTCCGACGCTCGGAAGCGAGATGCCTTCATCCTCAACTGTGGGGAATGTGGTGCCCCGGCGCTAATAGTGGACCAACACTGGCCAATCTACGAGGACCGGTCGGCTTGCGCTAATTGCATGACGCTCGATGCTGAAATCAACTGATGAGCCTGGCGACGGATGTACCTCCCCCCTTCTGGCACACAAGCACCAGAGGAAAATGGCGACATCAACGTATGGACTCAGGATCGTCAAAATGAACACCAACCCTCCAATCGCGACCACTGCAGAAATCGATACCCTGCTGGCTCGTAACGCAGTGGTGGCCGTAGGCGTGTCGGGAGGCAAGGACTCAGAAGCATTGGCCATTGCCACCGATGATCACCTAGAACGTATCGGTCACACTGGACCACGGACTCTAATACATGCGGACCTTGGCCGTGTGGAATGGCGTGCGAGCGGCCCTAAGTGCGAGGAGTTGGCGAAGGCACTGGGATGGGATTTGCTGGTAGTCCGCCGCAGAGCTGGCGACATGATGGACCGCTGGTTGCTGCGCTGGCAGAACAACCAGGCGCGTTATCTCGACCTTTCTTGCGTTCAGTTGATCCTGCCGTGGAGCACACCGTCTATGCGCTTCTGCACATCAGAACTTAAAACGGCAGTAATCCGAAGCGAACTGAAAAAACACTTTCCACAGCACGACATCATCAACGCCACCGGCATCCGTCGCCAGGAAAGTGCGAACCGCGCAAAAATGCCTGTTGCTAAGCACGAACCGCAGTCTGCACGTAAGGGATTCGACGCCTATGTATGGAACGCAATCATCGACTGGAGCGTTGAGGAGGTTTTTGCTGCAATTGCAGGGCGAGGTTTGACGCCGCACGAGGCATACACCCGATATGGCATGACTCGGGTCTCCTGCGCCATGTGCATTATGAGTTCGGCTAGCGACCTCTACCAAGCCACCACCTGCCCGGACAACCACGCGATCTATCGCGAGATGGTTGAGCTGGAGGTCGACTCGACTTTCGCCTTCCAAAGCAACAAATGGCTTGGCGACGTTCGCCCAGACCTGCTCAACAGTGAGATCACCGACCGCCTGGAGATCGCAAAACGGACATCAGCCCGGCGAAAAATGTTGGAAGCCGGTATTCCCAAGCACCTGCTCTTCTCCGCTGGCTGGCCTAACTGCATGCCAACCATTCAAGAAGCCGGGCTACTCGCGGAGATTCGCCTCGAAGTCGCCGCCGGTATCGGCCTGAACATCAAGCACACCAACGCATCGAGCATCATCGAACGGTACGAAGAGCTGACGGCTCTGAAACATACCAAGGGCGGCGCATTCAACGGCAGCGACGATGAGAGCCAAATCATCATTCCGACGTTCCAGATCCCCCAGCAGTCCCAGTTCACATTTTTCTAACCCTGGCCTAAGCCTCAAACATTCACCTCGAAATCTTCAAGGATTACTGCATGACCCGACGCACACTTGCTGCTGCCCTGACGACCCTGGCCCTGATTTGTTCTGGCGCTGTTCAAGCCCAGGGTTTTCTCGACCTGGTGAAGCACGCTCTACCCCATGAAAAGCAGCAGTATCGCTCCGGTACCATTAGCGAAGAGCAGGCGCTTTCGCTGTACTCGGCCAAACAGAAACAACCGACGTTCGATGCCTGTACTGACCAGTTCCCAGGCGGCAAACCATTCAACATCGCCAGCGTCTCGGCCAAGATGCAGCCGTTGGCATTGTGCTCTGACAACTTTGCGGTTGTTTATTCCATGACCTCGCGAACGCCCTTGATGGTCGCTGAGCGGCTGAATGCCGCTCAATTGCGCGACGCCAAGGGGGAGCAACGTACCAATAACTTCTACCCAGATCCCCGAATTCCAAAGGCAGGAAGGGCTGAACTCTCGGACTTCAGCAGGCAAATCCCACAGGTTGATCGAGGTCATCAATCGCCTGCAAGTGACCAGCCCTCGGAGAGAGCGATGGCCCAATCATTTGCTCTGTCAAACATGGTTGGACAGTCGCCTGAAAATAACCGTGGGGCCTGGTCGAAAATCGAATCTGATGTTCGGAAGTTTGTACAGCGCGCCGGCGGCGACGTGTTCGTCTTTACAGGGCCACTGTTCGACAAGGGGTTCGAAACCATCGGGCCAAACAAGGTATGGAAGCCAACCCGGCTGTACAAACTCGTTTACGACGCATCGTCGAACCGCGCCTGGGCTTATGTGCTGGACAACAAACCGGTGAACGTTGAGAAGCCCATGGACTACGCGACGTTCGTGCAGACCACTGGCCTTCGGTTGCTTGACCAGCTCACTGTTACCGGCACCGCTGGCCGAGGGTGATTGTTATCTGGCATGGAAGTACCCTGCCAAAATGGACCCATCACCGGCGGCCTGTCCGCCGGATTGCCCGATAAGCACAACAGGCCTTCAGTATGATCGAGGGCTTTCATTCTTCAACTCAGGACTGAAATATGAGGTCTGCAAACGACCAGGCACTGCCAAAACTGCTTCGGGCGATCAACCTTGATCCAGCAGCAATGGATTTCTTGCCGGTCCCACCGGACGTTAATGCCATGTCGCAAGTTTCGGAGATTGACGTGTGCAGGACAGGCTTGAGAGATTTGCCAATCCCGCTGGAGCCCCTTGCAGACTGGATTTGCTGCTTCCAGGCCGCACCTCATAATGACCCTGCATGGAAGGGCTCAGTTTTCGTTACCTTGGCAGTGAATGCACAGCACTGTTTTGAAACCATGGTTTCTCCCGGACTCGTGGTCAGCGTACCCGTTGGGCCTGGCACGCTGCTCGTGCTTGATCCCTTGCTATTGCACTGGCTTAAACCCGAGTCGCCCTTGCAGGACACGGGGTTTGCGGCCATTCAATGGTCGATCGATCGCAACGACTTCACCCGCCAGTACCGGCTGATCCGAAAAGGTTTGCAGGCCCTAGGCCTGATACGGAGCCGGATGGTCGACGTGATGGATGAAGGATGGCGGGTCAGCATCCCGGCGAAGGCATTAAGTCAATGAAGGTGATTCGATTCGACTCCTCAGTTCGAGATCAAATCCAGATACCTCGCAGTGTTCATCTGCTTGAGCAGGATCTTTCAGTTCCCAGGTTCTCCTGCGAAGGTATCGCTGTACTGTCCCCACCCTTCGCCTCGGCCTGTGATTGGGTTTTGTTTTCTGAGCTTTGGCCACACCGAGAACCCGAACAGGACACGGTGGAAATCCACTTAGCCATCTATGCCGACCATTCCTTTGAGACGGTATGTGACAAAACCCGGTCGCAGATCTCGCTGGGGATATTCAGTGGGACGTTGTTCGTACGAGATACATCGAATCTATCTTGGATCAGTCAGCATAAGCCGTCAGGGCTCGCGTATGTGGGGCTTCGATGGGTGGTTAGTCGCTCAGGCCTTAACAAGGAGTGGAAGCGGCTTTCCGACGCCATGTCAGCGATAGTTCCTGGTATCCCGCTCAACGTTACCCAGTCGCCGCTGTAAGTGAATTTCTGGAGGTGGTTCTGGCATGCGTCCTGCTGACGTTGAATGTCATCATTCACTTAACGATTTGACAGAATAAGGCGAACACCGATGTTCCGCACACTGACTCTAGCCCTGGGGCTATTGGTGTCAGGGATGGCCCTCGCAGCAGAGCCGGCCATTCAAGACAAGCGCCTGGTTCCTGCCACGATAACCTTCATCCAACCAAAGGATGCAGGCGATATCCCTGAAGTGTTCATCAATGGCTACATCCACCGGCCCACGGTCGAGGCCTTTCGCAAGCACGGATTCCTCAACGACCGGAAAGTAGGGTTCATCTACTTCAATTCGCATGGCGGCGACCTTATTGCCGCCATGGAGCTTGGCGCACTGATCCGAGAGCGTGGGTTTTCAACCCGGATCGGAGTTTGGAACGGCCCCAAGACCAATCCGAGCCCTGGCTATTGCGAAAGTGCCTGCCCCTTCTCTTTCGCCGGCGGCGTTTTCCGGTTGATGGATGGCGACTCAAAGCTGGGCTTGCATCAGTTTTTTCTGGCGAGCGGAGTGGCCGGGAACACCGATATCGCCACCGGCCAGATCACTTCAACCCTCTTGGCCAATCACCTGAGCAACCTCGGCATCGATCTTCGCGTGATGGAAATTGCGGCGCGGGCCACGCCAAGCGAAATGATCTACCTGACGCCGCTTGAAGCCTACGAAATGGATTTGGTTAATGCTGGCGCGCTCCCTGCGACTTGGGAGATCAAAGGCGAAAAGGGATTGGTATACCTGATGGGCCAGCAGGCCAAGGTCAGCGGAACCGGACGTCTGGGCATGAGTTGCAATTCCCACAGTGGTGTCTCGATGGCGGCGTTCTTCAAAGCCTGGTACGACACAAACATGCTGAGCACTATGAACCGCTTTGCACTCACTGTTGATGGTCAGTCCTACGAGGTTGCCAATGCCCAGATGGGTGAGCACCTGAAAAATGGCTTCTCCTACGTGACGTTCGAGCCAACGGCAGAGCAGCTGGCGAAGTTTCGCGCGGCCCGGACAGTCGGCTTCAGTTACCAAAAAGCTGGTACCGACATAAAGGCCAGCTTCACCATCGACGTTAATGACGCTCAGGGCATGATCGACAGCTTTGCCCAACTGTGTGGTGGCGCACGTCCATCATTCATGCAGAAGATTTGATCCGAGTGGTCATAGTCGACATCGTTCCGGTTTCGGCCTGCCCCTCGACTCTGCAAGGAGCACAGCTGAGAGGGTCGTGATCTTGTTCAAGAAATAAATCCGTTGGCTTTGTAAATGCCGATGGTGGCACACAGCGACATGGCAAAAGATGGGATTGAACTCTGGCTCCATCAAAGCCAGGGACTTCGACGAATTTTCATAGGGAACCTGCAATGAAGCACTGGCTCAGAAAACTTCTCCCCAAAAATGAGATTGCCACAGGTATTGCTCAGAAAATTGAGGAAGCTGATGAAAGAATCTCCAATTTAAAGGAGCAAATCATCGCCGTACAAGCGCGCCGAGCTGAACTCGAGGAAGAGGCCCGCAGCATTGCCTTGGATTGTATTGATGAAGGTGAGTGTGACCGGGCAATTGCGAGTAACGAGGCGCCTTTGCTTGCTAGTTGCAAAGTCAGCGCATCGATTCTTCAGGGTGAGCTTCGTCGCCTCTTTGTTGAATCTAGCCCGTTCCTCAGTGAACTTGCTCAGCCCGAAATGGATAAGGCGACCACAATCCATGACAACGTTGTGCGCTGGCTATCGCGATTCTGATAGCCATTGAGAAGCTGCCCTCTGACTGGTTTTCTTCATTTTTGTGCATTCGAAATTGAAGAAAGCTCAGGACGTTGGGCAGCACTCGTTACAGGTTTCCTATTACCCGCTCGGGTTGAAAATCACGGATCGCCTGTACTTCTGTCGTCCGAAACTGGGCGGTGGCGATTCGCGTGTAGAATGCGAGTTCGCTATTCTTTTCAGCTCAGATCCATGACTTTTACTACGTCGGAAAGTGTCGCGTACCGAATGTGTTCATTTGCGAGGATGCAACATGAAACTAGGGGACAAGTACTTTTGGCTTCGTAGCTACCAGGGCCTGGTGCTCATTATCATCTTGTCGATTATCCCAACGGCAACGATCGCCATGCTTATTGGTAACACCTCTGATTACATGGCCGTCGGTTGTGGCCTTCTCATTGCCAACCTTAGGGTTCTGGCTTGGAAGGTTTGGGGTGATGAGCGCTAGGTAAACACGCGAGTGCTTATTTGAGGATACGTATGACCACTATGCAGTTGTTCCCCCCCACCACGACGCTGCCATTCCCATCCGCGTCCGGAGCACTTTTTTCGGACTGCCGAACCTTCCGCTACGCGCTGTGGCGCAGCTGGGAAACCGGTAGCGGTTACGTGTGCTTTATTGGCCTGAACCCGTCTACTGCAGACGAAACTATCGATGATCCCACGATCAGTCGCTGTATAAAATTTGCGAAAGCCTGGGGTTACGCCGGCATGGTGATGCTCAATCTTTTTGCCTTTCGCGCCACTGACCCGGCCGACATGCTTGCAGCCGTGGACCCGGTTGGACCAGACAACGATCAGCACTTTCACGTTTTCACAAGCGCTGCAGGTGTTGTTGTCGCGGCCTGGGGGAATGACGGCGCTCATTTGGGGCGGCACCTTGCGGTCGCCCAGGCGATTCCGCAGCTCCACTGCTTAAAGGTGACTAAGGCTGGCTTTCCGGGCCATCCGCTCTACCTGAAAGGCGACCTCGTTCCTATCCCATTTGAGGGTTCGGCATGAGAATTCTCAACCTCAACCTGATGGGGGAATACTTCCACGAAATCCGCGAGGATCGAAAGCCCTTCGAGTACAGGCTGCAGACAGAGTACTGGCGAAAGCGCCTTGAAGGCCGTACCTATGATCTGGTGCGTATTGCCTGGGGCTACCCAAAGAAGGGTGATGCTTCGCGTGAGTTCTTCAGGCCGTGGCGCGGGTTCGAAAAAATCGTACTGACCCACAAACATTTTGGCCCTACTCCAGTGGCTGTATACGCCATTCACGTTTCGAAATAGCGCGAGTCGCTGGTGGCACAAACCAGCCCGAACACAATGGACCCATCGAAACCGAGCAGGAGCTCATCATGGGTCTGTACCAACTGAACAAACCGCACACTTTCGTCCTCGGTGCTGAGTACCACAAAGCAGATGTGGAAATCAGCACCACTCTCCCGCGCATCATCGAGCGCGCTGAACTGATGAAATCCTCTGGAACGATCTGGATGAGCACATCGCATGGTGTTTACCCGGTTGCCAACTTTGACGGCAAAGGCCGCGTTTACAACGGGACAACCACGCTTACCAAAGCCTCTCCTGAACAAATTCTTCTGTTGGTTGATGCGCTTTGGAGCCGCGGACTTATGGGGGCGTCAACGTATGAGATTGAAATGGGTGGGCTCCTGTTCTACCGCGAGGACCCTTGGCAAAAGTCTCCTGTGATTCCTCGCTCTCAACACGCTGATGGCAGCGTGACCGCTTTTTCCCTGGTCGATGCTAATGACTGGAATTTCCAAGCGGGTGAATTGATGAGCGTCGGCGAGTTGATTGGGCAGATGAAACAGATCCTGGCCGATAAATCGGAGGCTGACTGGGAAAAACGGCTGATGCTTCGCATTGAAGCGTTGGGCCTGGCCGCCGTCGCCTCCGCTCCTCCCTTCAAAGCGGCCTGATTCTCCCCCCGTCGTCCGCTCGCAGTGCTTCTGGCACAGCCAGTGCCGCAGAGAATGGGACATCATTACAGGAGCTTCCCATGTCGAAATTCGTTAGCACTCTGGTTGTTGTTGCGTTGGCCCTTGGCGCAGTCGTGTTGCAAGGTTTTACCTTGGCCTACGGCGGCGCTGTAGAAGAGTCCATAACTGTTTGCTTCGGATGGGGGGCGCTGGTTCTGGCATTCGTCGCCGGTGCCGTAGCGACGGCAAGTAGCTTCGGCGATTCCAAGCCCGCTTTGGCTTGCGAGACTGAGCGCGCGCTGTAGTCTGGGACCACCAAACAGGAGGCACTCTTGAGCCAACATATTTTCTCTACTTTCCACACGCAAACCCAATGCCGCGTGCGCATCCAGATAGGATGGGACCGGCCAATGAAGGGTTTCTATATGGTGGTGCTGAAAGCTGACACCGAAAAGTTGGCCGATGATGATGAGGGGGTCGTGTACAGCAACCTCTACGATGTTGGGCATCCTAAAGAACTCTCTTACTTCCGCCGGGTGGCAGAGAAGCTTGAGATCCAGATTCCGGAAGTGATCTGGAGGAACGCCTACGCTGACGGCGAGCGAAATGTGGTCAATCACACTGCGTTCTACGACGCTGCCGGCAACGTGTTGACTGGCGAGCAGTAAGAATTCCTAACTTTGGAATATGCAATGAGAGCACCGCTACTGGATCGCACCCGTTGGAATACCCTTTGGCAGGCATTAGGTGCTAACCCACCAGGGGCTGGTTTTGAGTTGCTGACCTGCCTGTATGCCGAGCCGCACCGGCGCTATCACACGGCCAAGCACATCGTGGCGTGCCTCACTAACTTTGACATGTTCAAGTCGCTTGCAACTGATCCAGCGGCGGTCGAGCTTTCGATTTGGCTGCACGACGCGGCCTACGATCCTCTGCGCAACGACAACGAGGAACGCAGTGCAGAAGTGGCAGAAATGATGTTGGCCCAAGCAGGGCTTCGGAGTCGTGTTGACCAGGTGCGTCAGCTCATTATGGCAACCCAGCACACCTGTTGTGCCCAACCGGACGACGCCGGGCTTTTAGTGGACATTGATCTCTCAGTGCTTGCCTTACCGTGGCCCGAATATGTGCGTTACACCCGGGCTGTTCGGAGGGAATACGCCGCCATCCCAGATGAGCGATTTGTGGAGGGGCGTATTGGGGTTCTAAAGCATTTCTTGGCAAAGTCGAAAGTATTCGTCCATTGCCAAATTCAAGAGCTTTGGGAGCATCGAGCTCGCGAGAACATGGAAAGCGAAATCACGGAGCTTATCGAACATGGATTTACTTGAGGACGTGGAAGTGGTTGCGAACCTTTTCCGGTTGTCGCGCACAGGGGCGATCCAAACTGTGGATGACCTCAAGGCCCAGGCGCGGGCTTTGATGCCAGGCGTCGGATCTGAACAACTGACCCGGGCGCTGCGCGGCTTGGCAACCAAGCTTTGGGAAACCAATCACGGCGGCTTTCGCAACGAGTACCGACGCACCCGGGGGCGCAATCGGACAAGACCTCGAAGCCTTGCAGTTCATCACTGAGCCGACAATGCTCCCCTTTGCGGTGAACACTCAAGGGGGAGACGAACATGAATCGCTTGTTCGCCGCTGCGGCGCGCAACACACAATGGACACGTAGGGATGACCGGATTTTATCTACAGAACTCCGAAGCCAAGCTGGGAACCCGAATTACTTGGTGGGGGAACAGCAACTACACCTCTGATCTGGATGCGGCCAAAATCTTCACCCAGGAAGAGGCAGTCGCTCGACACCAGGAGCGTGAGGCGTTCATTCCCTGGCCGACCGAATACGTTTACCCCAAAGCTCAAACCGCTGTGGACTGCCAATACGTTCGCGAGCAGGACTTGACCATTCTGACTTCCGACACGCCCTGCTACATCCAACTGGTGGGCAAATGGGATGGGAATGATCTGTATTGGGAAACTGCGGACGGTGGCTTTGATGCCAACCTTGGCCGGGCACAGGTTGTCAGCCTTGCCGACTCGCTGAATCGGTATGGCAGCGTTGATCGGGAATTTTGCCGAACGATCTGGCCGAAAGCTTACATCGACGGTAAGGCCCGCAAGGTCGCACACCAGCTTGAGTTGAGCATTGCAGATGCGCTGATTGGTACCGACATTGCTCTGGTTCAACGTTCTGTCATCAAACCGCGCCACACCTGTAGCGGCTGCCGGCGGTTCCTTTCCGAATTCCAGTTTTGGCACACCTGCCCGAACTGCGGCGCGTCAAACCGACCGTGAAAAACCAGGGTGTGTTTTCGCTTGTGGCACAGCACAAGGCAAGGAAAATGGCGGAAACAGACCCCAGGCACCTCTCCATGTCCCAAGCATTGCCTTCTACCGACCTTATTCTTGAGCGCTATCGTGCAGTGGTTGCTTTGGCTGGCGCACAAGAAAACCATCTCCTCTCCAAGAGCAGCCTTTATCAGCGAATGAAGGAGGGAAAGGACCCGCTAATCATCCCTCCCCCACTTGCCAGTAGCTATCCATGGCATGACGTGGTCGAGAGTGACCACAGACATGAGCTGTTTGACGAGCCTTGGGACGTCGACTGGCACTCCACTGATGCTGTGCTCATTCGCCAAGATGTGTGGACCGTTCTCACTGGCAAAGGGACGCAGGAGATGCTGGTGACCTACCCTGGGTGGCAAGAGCTTGGTTTTGTTTGGCGTGTATGGGGATGCACGGTGGCTGCCACCGAGACAACAGCCTCGTTAGTTTGCTGGCACCGAAAGGACGTCCAGCGCCTGACCACTCCAGAACTCGTACAGGCAGAGTGTGATGCTCGAGCAGCTGAGTGGGCTCGTTGGCTGGATAATGCCGTCAGCCTTTCCGAAGCTGAGATGGTAGACCTTTACCTGTATGAGCATTCGAGCAAGGGGTTAACCGCCCACTCACGTTTCCACCAGGCAGCTGGCCGGCAAAAGATCGATGAATACCGTAAGCAACTAGATATGCGGCTTGCGGGTGGCCTGCCAGGTGTTCCCACACCAGCGGAAATTGCTAAGTACTCAGAGCGCGCAATGACCAGTTTGCTGGGTAAAGATTGGAAGATCATTGATGGGCAGTTGATGCGTCAGACGTGGATGATGGAGCGCGTCTCGCCAGTTAAAGTAGGCCCGGAGCACTATTTGGTGGCTTTTTGATGCGAGCCACGGATATCGGTAAATCCTATGGAATCCACGCTGCACGACTCAGTGACGCGGCGAACTTCGCTGAGAAGATTTATTCTGAGGCTTGGCAAAGTGTGCTCATCGCCGCGGGTGTGCCCGGGGAGATCTACCCGGCTGGAGATTCGAGCGAGCGCTTGCTTACGATCGCTTCAACTCTGGCCCAATGGCTGGGCACCGCTGAAGGACAGACGCATATTTTGAGCGCCATCGATGCCGTCGCTGATGGCGATGACGTCGACTTTTGGCACCCTTCACCGAACGAAATCCTAACGATCGGGAATTGCCAGGACAGCGAAATGGCGTTCGGCTTTTTCGACTGGCTGTCCACGCCTGCTGGGTTTTCTTTTGTTGAACGAGCCCAAGAACGCATATCGGTTTTCAGGGACGAAAACCAATGATGGGGGGGCCTACGGCCCCAGCAATACCGCCTAAGGGACTGAAAGCTCTTAGGGGGTTCAATCCCAACGCCGCGATAATTTATATCTCGGCGGATGCAAGATTTGGCGTCTCACTTCCCTCTGACTTGATCCAGTGGGTCCAGTATCAGGCACTTACCGGCTTTGTTGAAGCAGGCACTTCAATTACTGATTTGGGTGCGCAGCAGGTTGTGTTTTGACCACGTTGATTCCCGACCCAATCTCCCCTTTTGCACTTGGCTGGCGGCACTCACATCTCAGCCTGACATGGTTAGATGAATTCGAGCAGCGTGGCTGCCAGCATGAGCACAGTCACAAAACGTCATCGCAACTGATTCCAACCCTGGGCAGATCGCCCATTTCAATCCGGCAGCCTCAGCCGCGGCTTCTGGCACAACTCCACACACTGGAAGATGGCTCAATCTACTCAGGAGCCACACCATGCAAACTCAGACGCCTTCGATCGACGCCACTCAACTTACTCTCAGAGGGTTGTGTCCTGTCCAACCCTTGGACCGCGTGAAGTTCACTCCATTCGACCAATCCGGTCTCAAGGCCCAAGTCGAGGGGACAGTTTTCAATACCCAGGACACCAGCGGTGGTAACTGGCGCATTCGCATTGTGAAGGCTGGGCATTCGTTCCCCTATGGCCTTGACTGCAATGTGTATTCGCACGAAGGCAGTTTTGAAGTGACCGGTCAGCTTAATCCAAACATCTATCCCGCTTACGCATGAAAGTCGGCGCCCGATCCAGGAGATGAATCATGAATAATTCGAACGTTTCTGCCGGTGTGTCCTTCTTGCAGGCTGCGGAAAACGGTATCGCCAAGTCAATCGGCGATCGAGTTCGGTCTGCCACGATGAATGACCTGCTGATGACAGCCATCAAAACGAAGATGGCGTTCATGCCCGAGGACGCAGCCCAGTTGCGTGCGTTTTCCATCACGTCATCGGTCGGTGTATTCCGTCCGCTCGATGAGTCGTTCTACCGGCAGGCATGCCTGTCCGGTGGCAGCTACGCGCAGATGTGGGAAAACACCCATGGTGTTAAGCCGATGAAGGCGGCGCGTGCTGGAACGTCCAATAGCGATGTGCAGGCGGACATCCGTGTTGCTGCAGGTATCGCGGTATTGCTTGTTGGCGAGGATAACGATGGTCTGATGCCACGCCATGATGGAATGCAGGTGTGGTGGGTCACTTCGATCAATCTTGACGCGGGCACCATCAATCTCGGCCGCTATAAGCTGTACGCCGATCAGCGTTATCCATTCAATCGGTTCGACTCCCCGGCCCAACGCAAGAAACTCAACCGCGAACAATGGGAAGAGGCGCAGCAGTTGGTGCGCAGTTCCTTACTCAGCGGGAAGTCGGCTGCGTGAATCCGTCATATCCACCACTGGACCTGCTGCCGATCGCCGGCGGCCAGCTACGCAAGAATCTGCCAGTTCAGACGCGATTCCTCTATGGCAACTCAGTACCTGGCAACCGCGCCGTCGTAGTTCGATTCTGGGAGTCGCCAAAATGGATCTGGGTGCGTGGAAGAACCTCTCCGGTCAGTCCCTCCTCAAGACCATGCCCATAGATGCACTCTGCTTGATACCCGAATCCGGTAATCGTGAGCCAATCCTCACTATCACTGACGGTTCAGATGTCGAACGCCTGGGATACACCATTCCTGGGCATGAAGTGGTCACTAGGCTCTATGTCTGGTTACGCGCAGATGGAAGGAGAAGGCTGACAGGCCGGTTCTTGTGACATGCAGGCAGTGTGTTGCTGCAGTCTTGGCTCACGCGCGACAGCTTGTATTCTCTGACAGCCCGCCGCCGCGGGCGGGGAATCCAACCCCCGCCGTTTGCCACGAATCGTGGTGCAATCCTCACTAAGTTAAATTTACGCCGCCTCTTCCCTCACCGCTTCTGGCACAACGTTGTGGGACCGACACTTGTTTCAACCAAACAAGGAGTCTTCCAATGTTCAATCTGCTCAAAGTCGCACTACTCGCTCTCTCCCTCGCCGTTGTCTCTGGCTGCGCCATCAATCCACAAACTGGTGAGCGTGAGCTAAGCCGCACGGCAATCGGTGCCGGTATCGGATCGGTCGCTGGCGGTATCGTGGGCGTGGCGATCGGCCGAAGCCCAGAGTCCTTTCTGATCGGTGCCGCTACTGGCGCTGCTATCGGCGGCGGTACTGGCTATTACATGGATCGCAGTGCAGAACAACTGAAGGCGGACCTTAAAGGCACCGGCATGGAAGTCACGCAGAAGATCGATCCGACAACCGGGCGCGGTATGTTAACGATTCAGGCCCCTGCCGATATTGCTTTCGCGACCGGTTCCGCCGAACTGGAAAGCACGTCGTTCCGGGGCCTGAAGAGTGTTGCGGATGCCGTGAAGTCGCAACCGAACATCCGGGTTGACATCACTGGGCACAGCGATGCAACCGGGAGCAGAACGCTGAATCAGCTGTTGAGCTTATCCCGGGCTCAGTCGGTGGCCCAGTTCCTCAGTGCATCAGGTGTCGACGGCCGGGCTATCGCTGTGCGTGGTGTCGGATCGGCAATGCCAGTGGCGAGAAACGACACTCCAGCAGGCCGTGCCCAGAACCGTCGGGTTGAAATTCAGATTCGGCAGATTTGAGCTTCAGGTGTAGATAATCCTGCCTGCCTCAGGCGCATCCCATACGGATAGCGCCTGTTCAATTTCCGGTTCGGAGTACCTCGCCAGCCAGTCTTCCTGATCGGACTCCAGCAATGCCACTCGCCAGGACCTGACCTTTCCAATGTCCACATGAATGAAGCCCAAGCCTTTGTTTGGGTAGACTCCAACACCGCCGACACCGATGGCTTTCGCCAGTTTTGCGAGTTGCTCAGTTGCCAATCCCGGAATTCGGATATCAGCGGCTCTTGCTTGAATGTGCTGGGAGTTCTTTGCCGCACCTTCGAGGGAAGCGTTGTAGGCGGCCGTTCTAAAGCCGCTATTTACCAGGATCTGGTACGGGTAGTTATTCAGCCTGAGCCAAGCCTGAATAATGTACAAAAGGTCAATTAGGCGGGGGTCCATACTGACGGTGCGCTTCGACTCAACGTCGCGCAGCAACGTGCAAGCGATGGCGTAACCGCGTTGATCCCAGCCTTGATCCCTGCGGTAGTAGCAGAACGAAGCTCTTTCCTGTGCCTGCGGGCGCTCCAGGTAAAGATAGCGATCACGATCAAGGATCACCGCCCGCCAATCCCGCTTTCTCGACGGGTTAGCTTGTGAAGCGCTAGCAATTGCTGGCGCGGCAAGTAGTGCTATCGGGCTGGCGATCGCCGCAGCCAACAGGTGGCGACGTAGGAGGTTTGGTTCTGTGCTCATGACCGGCTGCAGTTTGATGACCGGATTCTGATTTTAAGCTTGTCTGCCAGAAGTGCACGCGTTAGTGAGGTCTGGTTTTCCCAGGCCAGGCAGATCCTTCTGGCACGGCTTCAGTTGGCGAGAATAGGCACTCCATTCAGAGACGGAGCCGACCCCTTGCCTATTTATCTCGAAGCAAACGCCTTCAACCCGAACGGTCCAGACGGGCTAGGCCGGAACCGCCTGCGTGTTGATTCGCTCGACCCGCAGCCTCGCTGCGCACTTAGACCTCGGAGCTATGCAACTTTGCGCGAGTCTCAGAACACACCTCTGGCGCAATGGAGCGGAAGCTTCGCCCTTTGCACTGGAGGTGGAGTGTGCAGTGCCTGTCCGCGCATGAACCATCGTTTCACGCTCGATGCTTTCACCCCCAATGTGATGATTCGGATCGATGAACATGGCCGACTTCACGCCATGGACCAACCGGAAGATGGCTGGGCGTCCTACGGCCTGTTTGTCCAGTGGGAGGACATTGCCGCAATTGAGGGCTGGAGTATTGGCAAGCATGGGGTGGATGCCCACTCACCGTTTTTCATGCTCAACCGTGAGGAGGAGATCGCGGAAATCCGGACCTGATTATGGGTTGAACTGTCTAGGCTGGGGTGCTAAAAAGGTCCCGTTCTATGCCCAATCTCTGATTGATGGCACCCTTTCTATCTCGATAGTCTTTCTACCGTGATTTTGAGGGCCTTGCGATTTCACCTGACACTTCAGGTTAGATCTGTGGGGAGATACTGTTGGATTAGTCAAATTCGCAGAATGGACTTCGGTCTTTTCTGCACATCTCGATCGCGCGACTTCGGTTTGCTGTCGATCACATTGCCCTTCTTGAAAGGTGCTCCCAGACGGTAAGTGATTACAACTTGCCGTCCAGGCTTGGTGTTTTTACTTCCGTACGGAATGAGCGCTTGGCTTGGAGCTTTGACATCATTGCTCTTGGGTAAACCCTTGCTTGCGAGGAAATTCAAATTGCGCAGAACACGACTTCCAGTCGTGTGGTACCTCGTTAGCTCGCTAGCTTGGCACCTCCTTGACCCGTCGCAATTCGATCCATCAAAACGCGTTGCCCTAATCGTTGCTCTTCGAGCGGCATTGGACGATGTGGTTTGAGCGATCCAACCTATCCGCTATTCGTAACCTCCGGTAAGGCTTGATTTCACCAGGCCTAGGCCCGGCTGATGCAGGTCTACCCCTCATCTGCCTGGCCTTCGAGCACCAGGCGTACAAACTATTCCCAGTGCTCGACTGGCGAGAGGTCTTTATGAACAACAGCAAACGTAATACCGAAATGTCGACCAAAACCTTCTGCCTTCTTGTTGCCGTTGCTGCCGCGTTGTTTGTCCTCGGCATGAACGCCGTGATGACCAAAATGGAAGCTCGTTGGGCAGCTCAAGAACAGATGATGGCCGACCTTTGCAATCCAGTAACGGTTGCCAAACGCCCTTTCGTCTGCATCAGTTGGGACGCAAATCGTAAGGCAAGCAGGGTTATGCCACCTCAAGGCTGATTGACTCGGTCGCTGCGCTTTCCAGCGCGCCCTTTTACGATTGACCTTGAAGTACTCACCCCTACCAGGGCATCCAATGCCCTGGCATGGATGCTCTCCAGCTTGGAGATTACCCATGAGCAAATGCAAAAATTTTCGGAATTACTTCGCTGACCAAGTCTTGGTCACCAGCGAGTTTTTGGGTTTAGACCTGAACAATAAAGAGGATGTGGATTCACCCCGCTTTAGCCTGATCCGGGAAATTCAGGTAAGGCAGGAAAAACTCCAGGCCCTCTACGCCGAGCTCGATGAGGTCGGCGTGGGCATGATCGTTGCGAATGAGTCGGGGGATTCATTTGCGTTGATCTTGCCGGATGCATCCGAGCCCGGCCGATTCCGATATTCGGGATTCCGCGCAATTGGATGGATGACCCATTACACCGTTGACACCCTCGACGAGGCAGTTCTTGAAGCGTTCAAGGCTGGCTACACCCGTGTTGCTGCCAGGGACACTCTCGACAAGATGTCAGCCACAACCGAGTGGAAAAAAGGTTGCGAGCGTCTTGCTCACATTCAGGCCCACCAAAATGGTCACCTGACGTGGACCGAGATGCTTAGTGAATTCCAAACTATAGAGCTCAAGTATGCGCAGCAGCAGCTCGCTGCTTGACTATGACGCGTCGACCCGCGCGCTGTTTACGTTGGTGTTCGACCGTGAATTTGACTAATTCGACAGGGGATACCCTCACAGCCTTATTGGGGCTGTGGGGGTTTTTTCTTTATGGCACCCATGAAAAATTTTGAATGGGTTCCTGTGATCCGACTCGCTTGGCGCGCGTTGCTCTGCAGCATCAATCGCGTTTCGCCCGGGCCAGGTCTAGCAGTTCATGTTCCCATCGTTATGATGAGGCGTATTGAACTGGAGGTGACCTTGGGAAGCTCGAACACAGTGAGCAATTACCTGAATCCGCACAAACGCTGGATTGACCACCTGGCAGATCAGGTGATGGAATCATTTGCAGCGGTTCCACATGATGGGGCAATTCAAGGTGAAACCGCCGGGAAGCAACTGAGTGACATTCAGATCCCCCTATCCCAAAGCTGCCACTGCGCAATCTGCATTTTGATGCGTAAGCTTTGATTTCATTTTCCTTGAAAAATTGAGCTACCCCATGGATCAGTACCCACCCAGGATCATCGACTATTTGATTCAAGTTGGTCTTAGACCATTGACCCCGGTGGTGAGGTAGCAGATGTCTGAGCAGCAGATTGAGAAAGCCGATGCGCTTGCGGCTGAGTGGCACAAAGAGGAGCAGCGCAAGTACACACTGGAGCCGTACATCGAACACCCCCGGGCGGTTGCCGCGATCATTCGGTCGGTTCCCCATCACACCTGGGAACTCGTTGCCGCGGCTCTACTACATGATGTCCTTGAAGTACCTGAGCCTATTCGCGCACAGCGGATACTGGTCATCAGAAGAGAGCTTGGAGAGATTGTGCTTCAGTACGTACTCGAAGTTTCCAACCCGAGCACACCCGAGGATGGGAATCGGAAGACTCGCAAGGCCATTGATCGAGCACATTTGGCGAAGGCATCGCCAGCAGGGCAAACGCTACGTCTCGCCGACGCCGTTCACAATCTCCACAACCTGAGCGAACTCTCCCCCACCTTTGCAAAGCTTTACGCCGCAGAGAAAAAACTGATTCTTCCACTGACCCTTGCCGGCGATCCAACGCTGCACTCACGGGTTAGCAAAATCATTGGGGAAATCCTGGCCAGTTGATGGTGGCACACCCAGGAAACCGGATGATGGTCCCATCCACAGATAGCAAATAGGCACCGACATAAATGTCCTGGACCCCAGTTTCCCTCTTCATGCCGGTCACTTTTAAAAACGAGTACGGCTGGCCTCAATCAATCGAC
Organism: Pseudomonas sp. NPDC089569; assembly: GCF_050280625.1. Classification (NCBI taxonomy): domain Bacteria; kingdom Pseudomonadati; phylum Pseudomonadota; class Gammaproteobacteria; order Pseudomonadales; family Pseudomonadaceae; genus Pseudomonas; species Pseudomonas sp. NPDC089569. The sequence goes on along the minus strand of NZ_JBNNVQ010000012.1, from coordinate 85,418 downwards.
CTGATGGGAGCTCTGCGTTCTGGTCGCCAGGTACCGGTGCGGTTTGAGCGCCAGGGTGCCGATGACGACTTTCCTCATGAACCAGGTCGCTGGATCAGCTGCTGCTCCAATCGATGGGACCTCACCGGTGAGGTCACTGATTGGCGGCCATTGTTTGAGCAGCCAACCGGGAGAATGCCGGAAGAGCCACTCAAAGGATTTTTTGTCGACATTCAGCAGATGAATGATGTCGCGCTCATCAGTAAGGCTTTGTACGGCGATGGCTCTGTGCTTACCGCGGACAGCCGTCGTGATCTGGCACATCGCCTCTATAACCTGATGCGTGTAATTCAACAACAAGAAGTGGCCTTGTAGACTTTAGGCACGTTACAGAAGCCACAAAGCGCTTTATTATGGCCCCGCAACCTGCGCCCTTACATGGTGCAACCTGTTCGGCCTGCATGAATTCGCGCAGGGAATGGCAAACAAGATCTTAGCCAGCACAGCTGCTTCGACCTGTTTGTACTAATCGTTATGAGATCGCGAAGTCCAAATGGATTCTGGAAAAGTTTTGCGTCATCTTGATGTGGATGGCCTTGGGCCCGAGTTGCGCCCAGTTGGCTCGATAGACCTCCTGTACATCCGCACTGATTACTTACTTTCGGTAAAGGAAATTGAGCCCGTCCCTCTTCCACCTGGACGCGATGCCCCGCCGGCACACACTCGCTCAAAGCTATGGCAATCCGATGAAGCCTACGAAATGCGTAGGATCAACCCCTTAAATGATAAGGACGAGGTCCTGCTTGGGTACCGCCCGATGATTCAACAGGGTCGGGGGCCTACCGCGAAGCGCTACCACGCATCCTTCCGGATTGCTGAACTTGGCTCTCAGGAAGAAGCGCTTCGCATGGCCAAACAGTGGCGTGACGATACGGAGGCCAAGCTTGGAATCCAGCCAGGTAAACGCAGTTCAAAGGTGCTCAGAAAACCGGTATCAGGCATCTCACTGATCGTTTCCAAAAACCTCGACGGACGCTTTTACTGGGGGAGTGATCAAGCTCCTGGCCAGCGGACCATTCGTGTTTACATCGGCAAGAAAAGTTACGTCGAGGCCTACCAAGAGTTGTTCAAGCGCATGGCCATCAGGGATGAGCTCCCCATTCCCGATGAACTACCTCTACCGCCACCGCCGCGGATGGATCAATTCAAAAGGATGGTCAAAGCGGGGTTGACTGATATCCCTCGACCACCACAGAAGCGTAAGCGGAAGGCCTCCTCATAAACGAGGATTTTTCAGCCCCCACTTTGGCTGGCGCTCTGTTTTCAATTCGGTAGCGTGTCCGGGACGAACCCAACGGACACACCGCAATGCCATTACATTTTAAACGCCTGGCTCTGCTGCTTCCCCTCCTCCTTTCCGGTTGCGGAGAGGAGATCTACGGGGCGTATGAAGCCACCGTTCAAACTGCAAACGCAGAACCTCAGGTGGTGGGCATTGCCGTATTTCAGCGCGATCGAATCATTGCCGATGGACAAACGGCGTTGGTCCATGAATGGAAGTCCGCCGGCGGCACCTTCACTGCAATCGATGATAATGGAAAGCGGTTGATGCAAGTCACCAAGGATCGTAATGGCGACCTGGTCCAAGTGATAGACCAAACACGGGTCACTTTCAAAAAATACCAATTCTAGAACCAATCACTCATCCGGGTTTACCGGCATCGCTCGTCGATTTCTCTCCTTGCTAACTCTGCCTTGCAGGGTTCAGCTGGAAGCGATCCTTCCTTGCCCGGCCGACCAGCCTGTTGACCCACATTTTCCGAGGCTTGTGCAGTTGCTCAGACACCTACTGACCAGCGCTACTCTGGCATTAATCGCCACAGCCGCATCCGCCAATGACATCCAGGTTGTGCCAGTCACACATACAGACGGCTCCTCCTCGCAACCCGAGGTATACCTGGCTGGTGAGATCACTGAGGAAACGGTAACGCAACTCAGCGTATTGATCCGAGAGCGGAAGCTTCAGTCCTCTATTTTGTATTTGGACAGTGCAGGCGGCGACCCTCAAGCAGGTATGGATCTTGGAGACTTGCTTCGCAGGTCGAACATCAACACTGCGGTTGGTAAGGTCGGGCGGGCACCGGGGCGACCAGCCGCAGGTAAGTGTCAAAGTGCTTGTGTGCTCACCTATGCCGGCGGGAAATTTCGATTTATAGATCCAGCGGCCCAACTTGGAATCCACCGGTTCTATCGGCGAACGGCCACAGCGACAGATCTGGATGTAGCACAGGTTCTCAGTGCAGCAATCACGGCCTACCTGATCCGCATGGACATTGATCCCGCGCTGTTTCAAAGAATGGTGAAGGTCGGTCGAGGCCAGATGGAGCTACTGTCTGCCCGGGACGCCTTGGCACTCAACCTGGTTAACAACGGACTACTGCCGGCCAGGTGGGGCATTGAAGGTAAGTCAGGTTCGGTCTACTTGAGGGGCGAGCAGGAAACCTGGAACGGCACAGGTAAGATCATCATGACGTGCGTTCCCAATCAAAAAACCATCAAAATTTCCGCGCTTTATGATGCCGGCGCACAGAATGCCTCGATTGCAAAAAGCACGGTCACATACTCCCTACGTGTCAATCAGCGTTTCATCCCGATTGGGCAAATGCTAGCCAAGGCTTCCATCAGCGGCAGCTATCTGTTGGCGAGCTTTATCCCTACCGACCCCATGATGTGGGAGATCAATGCGGCAGATAAAATCGGATTTGGGTTTCATGCTGGCCAGGCTGAGACTTTCTATGGCTTTCTGGTGGACGCAACCGGCGAGCAGGACCTCATCAGAAGTTGGGTAAAGCACTGCACCGAGCGATAGGTCACCTTCTGGCACAGTTTCGGATTGTGCAGAGTGGGAACCTCATACAAGAGGTGCTGACCATGCTGATCCCCTTCCAGGAATTGCAACCCGAAACCCTACACAACCTGATGGCCGATTTTGTTAGTCGCGAGGGAACCGACAACGGCGATATGTCGACGGAGGTTCAGAAGATTGACCGCGTCCAAAAAGCTTTGAAATCCGGCGATGCGGTGATTTTCTATAACGCAGAAATGACGCAATGCATTTTGATGCGCAAAGACGACGTGTCGAAGGACATGCTGCAGGCCTGGGCTCCGTGAACATTAACCTCGGCAACACCTAGGCACCGGCCGTCGTTGCCGGTGTGATTTGGGCTGCACTCTGATCAGAATGCAGGCACGGTGGAATTTACTTCGTCCATTGTGGCTTTGATAGCCGGCCATTTTCTTATACGGTTGCCTGGCTCAAATTTCCGGACTCTTGTCCAAGGCTTGAACGAATGTCGGTTTTCGACCCAAACAATACGACCTCGTCGTCCCTCTCTGCCGTCAACCAGCTCTCGCTACTTCTGAAATCCTATGGACGCTCTGCGTGCGCAGTGATTGACCACCACCTCTTCTTCCACGTGGTCAGTCACTCGCCCGCGATGCAGTGCGCCATCCTTGCTGCCGATGATTGTGTGCCAGTCGCCATTCGTCCCGTGAGCGGCCCTGGCGATCTTGTTCACATGAACCTGTATGAGAGTGTCCAACGCTTCCTTGAGCAGCCCAGTGGATTTACTAAGGCGGCCGCGGACCTGGTATGCATTTTCCTTTCTGGATGGATCAAGCAAGTTGCTTCAAAATCAGCGCACCCCAACCTGGTGGTCGCAATCGCGGAGCAACTCGTTGACGTTGAACATTGGCTGTCCAATGACGGTCCAGGCAGCTGCGTGATTGCGGGCAAATGGCTGATATGGGCAACCGGTCGATACGGTATGAGCGACATTTTGATTGCCAGGAACGCTGGTGACCTGCCCTGCCCAGATCTGACAACAGTCAACCGGTGGGATAGTATCGGGCAGTTCAGTGAGAGCGACCTGTTCTGCCTCAATGCCGGGCTCGATGAATGGAAGGCCGGCCCAAGCGTCTGGTCGTTCCGAGCAAGAGCTGTTCCTAACGTCCCCGAGCTTTCTCAGTAATCCGCGCGAGCTGTTCAGCACTGCAGTATCCTCTGAACACTGCGAAAAGTTCGGTTGGATTCTGGCACAGGACCCATAGGTGTTTAATTTCCTGGTACCGCAAAAGCGGAAATCAACTTACCAGGTGATCTATGTTCAACTCTCGTACCGTTCATGCTGTAGCTCTGGGTTCCGTTACCGATCGCGTTTCGACTTGGTTTGCTGAGGCGAGCCTCGCCGATGCGAAATTTGACACCCTCGTGAAGTTCGACGAAATTTCTGATCTAACTCTCTCTCGCTTCGACCTCGAAGTCCCTGCGGCTGCATCTGAAGCCCAGATTACTGACATGGTTACCGAAGCGACTTACAACCTCAATTTCAACCGGTCGGCACTAGGCCTTGTCCATTGATTGGACGCCTGAACCGGAGAAGGAGTAATACATGCTGTCCCGCCCCGACAAAGACGCTCTGCGTGCACTTCTGGATTCCCAGGTGAAGGAGAAGCTGCAGAGCAACCCTGATGCTGTAACGACTTATGCCGCCAAGCCAGAGCCCGAGCGTAAACCGTATACGACCAAACCGACTGTTCAGGAGAAAGCCTTCAGTCGGGAGCTCGATCAAATGCGCGCCAATGCGGAAGCAGGCGTGGTCGAAAATGTTGAAGTCACGCCGGCGGCGGAGCCGGAGTCCAACCTTACACTCGATGACTACCCGGGGCTCAAGGCCGCGGGTGCGTCAATCAAACCATGGTGAAATTTCGGCATTGCTTTTGGCTGTGATCGGTTCCGACGTTCTGCAATCATTTGCGCACCTTTGAACACCGGAACCGACAGATGATTCACATACGCCTTCCTCTCTGCTTACTCGCTGCAGCGATTACGGCGGGCTGCGCTGGTACCGACAGGCAGTACCATGGCAACCCTTTCGATGAACCAGTCGTACGTTCGCAGCCTCAGCAACTCCCACCCCCAATCACCAAGGTCAAGGATCTGCCGGTCGCCGTGCCAGCTATCAACCCTCCCCAGGAAACTGAACCGGAGGTGGTTGAGTCCAACGTGCAAGTGTTTGCAGCTGGGTCTGCGCCATATTCCTCGATCTCTACCCCGTCACTAGAGCCGGCTGTGGCTTCGACAGAGGGCGTTACAGGTCCTGCTGATGAAATATTGGCTGAGGCTCGCAAGGTCGGCGCATCCGGGGATGTTCCTAGTCAGATCGGGTTACTCGAGCAAGCTGGCTTCTTGGGAAGTGGCCAGGCCTTCTACGAGCTTGCACGCGTATACCTCAATGGTGAGGGCGTGAAGAAGGACCCAGAAACAGCCGTGGGATATCTGACCAAGGCCGCAGGTATGGACCATGTTGAATCCATTCGAGTACTTGGCTGGCTGTATCTGCTCGGTACCGGTGTGCCAAAGGATGCTGCGTACGGGGAGCAGTTGCTCGCGAAGGCTGCTCAAACGAGCGTGAGGGCCCAGCGTGAATTTGGTCAGGCGCTCACAAACCAACGTCTCCCCCACTTGAATCAAATGGAGCGCGGGCTCGAGATGCTTAAGCAAGCCGCAGACGCCGGCGACGCCGAGGCGAGCCAGGCATACGCAAAGGCGTTTAGTCCAGGCCCCTACACAGCGAAGGCTGCTGGCCCCGTGGCGAATGAACAAAGCCCAGTTGCCATATCGTCCGTATCGTCAAGGCAGAGTGTGAGGGATGGTGGAGAGGAGCTTAAGCAGAGGGGGCTGTCAGGTGACGCTGAGGCACTGTACCAGTACGCATTGAATGTTTCGTTGGGCAAGATTCCTGCTGCAGATCCTCAGTTTACGGCGTACTGCTGGTATTCGGTGTCTTCGGCTATGGGTTACAAACCTGCCGCAGAAGAAGTTCGCTCCCTTGCTGGTGTCAAACACCTTGCTGATAAGCAGTCCCCTGGCCGCATGGAGAGTTGCATAGGCGATCTGAACCGAACAATCAGTGGGTCCTAATCAGCTCATTTGAGTGAGAGCAGTGCGGCCAGTGGGGGTGATCTCAAAACCACCTTCCGGTCCGGGTAGTGGTTGTACATACCCGAAGCATTCAAGTCTACGGAGTAAGCGACCTCCTTGAAGTGCGTGCCGGGTATCAGGCTCGCCGTTGGTCGTCAGAGCTTTCGCCAATGCGGCTGGGCTACTCACGTGACCACCCAAAAGCTCCAGTGCTCTGAGGCCGGCCCAATCGTTGAGACTAATGACGATATTGGGTTGGCCTTTGGTGAACTGCTGCTGTGCTAAGCGGAAAGTTGTTTTATTTTTCATCGGCATACGCGGTCAGACAAAAAGGGCTCTCGACAACTCTATACAGAATGTTTAGTCGTTCAAGCCGAAATCCCTGCTCGAATTTCACCATAGCCCTCCCTCCCAGCCGCAAACTGAGATCTGCACCAGGTGCGAACCATCCCACTGGAAAATCGACAGTGCTTTTGGCTAGCGCCCTCTTTGTGAATCAGCAACCATAGCCACCGCAAGGGCCGCACTCATTCAACAGTAAGAGGTTATCGATATGCCTGATTCAACCCCGCTTCGTGTCATGCTGGTCGATGACTCGAAAACGATTCGCAAAAGTGGCGAGGCGATGTTGACCGGTGCGGGATGCGTGGTCATGGGCGCCGACGATGGTTTCGACTGCATGGCGAAAGCGAAGGACTTTGGTCCGCAGTTCTTCTTCATCGACGTGATGATGCCTCGACTCGACGGTTACCAAGTGAGTCAGGTCATCCGGAACCACGCTGACTTGAAGAACGTCCCGATCGTGATGCTCTCCTCGAAAGACGGAATATTTGACAAGAAAAAGGGCATGCTCGCTGGCGCAACCGACTACCTGACAAAACCATTCAACAAAGACGATCTGCTCAACGCGCTGATCAAGCATGTTCCCGGATTCAAGCCAACGACGGACTGAGCCCAAGTCAACGTTTCGCATCGAATACCTCCCGCCCTTGAACTTTGGTTTTCTCCCGTTAAAAGAGTGTGTGCAGGCGATTGGACCTGCATACCTGGAGCCGATATTGACTCCACTGATCCTTTGGGAGATCCATCATGACCGAACCACTGTTGCGCCTGGCTTATCTGGCAATCGGCGTTTACGCCTTCTCCTCCGCACTGCTCACGCAGATGGTCCTTGGCCGAACCGGCGAGAAATCCGCCGTGGAAATGTTCAGCACGGGCAGCATCTGGGTATCGTTTGTAGCATTCGTGCTGATCGTTACCTGGTCGTCCAAGCTGGCCAGCGCGCGGCCGCTCCAGAAGGTTCCAGAATCGTTCCTGCGAATCTCGTTTTTGGTCATGGGACTGTTCTTTTTTGCCTGTGCACTGGCGAGCATCATGGCGTACACGAACCGCGCATCCGCGGCGCCTGATTGGTTTTGCGTTGGCGGTCTCTGGATCTCCTTTGTGGTGCTCAGCAGTTTGATTTCCTTTACCAGCAAGTCTTCAACTCCTGTAGAGCTGAATTCTGCCGTTGCAGCACATGCCTGAAAACCATCTCCAGTTTTGAGATGAAGCTTGTGACGTTCAGTGGCAGAGTGTGGTCTTTGAATGATCATTGAAGTCCGAGGGGACAATGGCAGATCAAACAGATGTAACTGATGCCTACGGCGGTCAGGCCCGTTACAAATTGACGCATGAAGCGCTGGCGCGCGCATTGGCAGAGCCTGACGCTCAAGGGGCCTACGCCCATGGCGCGCGTGCAGCGTTTCTCCTGTCTCAAATAGCCCCACAGCTAACAGACGTTTCACTGACAGCCGGCCTGCGAGAGTTCGAGCGCCTGGGTGCGCCGCCGAATTTGTTGGTGCAAATGAGGGCGTTCATCGCCGAGAGGGATCAACTAGAAACAGGAAACGTCAGGTCAATTGCATCATGAATCCCTTGACCTTCTGCACCCTGAGCCTGGGTATGCGGTACTCCCGATGGTAACGGTAAACATCCGGAGTACTGTACGGCTGTTCGAAGGTCTGTTGAATCAGGTGCAAGTCTTCAGATCCCACCGCGGATAATTTTATACCCCCCCTTCTGGCACACCGCCGCTGCACTTCCAATTGGAGTTAATTTCCAAGGAGTGCATTCATGAACATTTCATATCGAAACAGCCCAACCCCCCAATTGGGTTTTGATTTTTTGTTGGCCGGATCAGGCGAGGCCCACGTCAACAAGCCTGGTGTGCACGTCCAGCTGGATGCTGATTGTCAGGTCCCGGCTGGCAGTTCTGTGGGCGATGCCTTGGCGCGAATGGTTGTTCAGGATCGCGCCCTGGGTCTCGGTATCACCAACTGGCGAGTGCTGATCGACTCTGCAATCAGCACCGGCCACGTAGAACTCTATGCCGGTGAAGGAAATAGTCAGGGCTTGCGAAAGCCAGGCCTGCGTTTTGGTCCAATTGCATCTATGCCGGAGATAGGCCCTGAGTATGTGAAACGCTGCATGCTGGCGAAACAACTGACCAAAGCCGCCAAAATGACTGAGCCCGTGAAGTCCGGGCGCACCACCATTGATGGGGCTATTAAGGTCGAATGCATCCTGGGCGCAGAAACCATCCACTTCAACTTCTACGATGTTCGAAAGAATGCCGGAGCAATCAGCATGTGCCCGGCGGATCTCCCCTTTTCCTCAGCTGACACAGTAAAAGATACCGATATACAGCGTTTGTACCTGGCAATGCGCCTCGAGCGTGAGCTCCCAGATCTTGGGGCTCCGTCTGTGTTAGCCGCAGGCGTTCTTCAGTCACTGGGCTTGGCCCTGAAGTCATTGGAGAAGTGACTGATGACCAGGACAGTAAACCAAAGCGTACTCGAACACTTTCTAGAGATGTGCCAGGCGGAACTGCGGGTCCGTGAAATCAGCATCAGTCTGATCAAGGCTGCCGGCGACGTCTTCGCCGACTTGATGCTCGATATTGGGTATCAGGTCGAGTCCACTTTCATTGATGGACGAGACGTTGTGCAAACGTACTTCAACCCTCGAACTGGTGGATACATCGAAGGCCTTGCGTTCACCCTGGGTCTGACATCAGTAGATCGTGGCGTAAACCTGCATGTCCTTCTGAGGGTCAATGGGCCAGGAGTCAAATCGTGCGCCGCCCTCAGCTCAGCTGTTCGGGAAGCACGAGGTTGGTACCAACCGCTCAACAGCTGCGCAACAGCCTTGGATGTGTTGAACGCAGTTGACCCAGGGTCGATTCCAGTTTGGAAAACTGAGCCAGCTTTTCAATGGCAAGTGGCGGCATAGCAGTAAGAGTATCGGTTCGACACGGAGGTAATATACATATGGTTGACGCAAGAAAATCTACGTTTACAGGTTTTGATCTCAAGGCGGCCAGGAAGGATATCCTTGGACTGTCGCAAATCGAGTTTGCAGACGCGCTGGATATCGCCCGGACATCGGTTATCAAGGCGGAGAGAACTACGCCTAATCCGTGGATGGAAGCTGCCTGTATTGGGCTCGGTGCAATCCGGTTACAACGTGCCTGGAGCTCACCTATCACTGGGTCGCGATTCGTGCGCCTAAGGGAGCGCTTCGGCTTTTCACCAAGCATGCTCGGGGAGGAGTGGGGAGTGACCGAAAGGACGATTCGAGCTTGGGAGATTGGTACTCCCCCTGCCTGGACGCTTCCGGCATTAGTTGGACTTTCAATCATGAAAGCTATGGAAGCGCGGTGAAACCTAGTGAGAACCAGGTGAGCACCCTGTACAAGGACCTGTAGATCACTGGTTCGCTGAGCCCAGTTGGCGATCGTTTCACAAAGTAATTCGAGACCACACTATGGGTTGAAAGCGGTACAAGGCTGGTTAACCTGTTCGCCTTCGTTCAGAAAACCGAGGCGTACTCTCACATGTGGTTCAGAAACCTGCTTGCTTATCGATTGACACAAGATCTGTCTGTTGATGCCGTGGCACTGGAATCAGCGATGGCAACGAAAGTGGCTCGCCCCTGCGCGTCCCAAGAGACGACCACTTACGGGTTCATCGCACCGTTCGGCAAAGGCGAAGATGCGCCGCTGGTGCACATCAGTGGCGACTTCATGTTGATCGCCGCGCAGAAAGAAGAACGCATCCTTCCAGGAAGTGTTGTTCGGGACGCGGTTAAGGAAAAGGTCGAGGAGATCGAATCCGAACAGATGCGCAAGGTTTACAAAAAGGAACGCGATCAGATCAAGGATGAAATCATCCAGGCTTTCCTCCCGCGCGCCTTCATTCGCCGCTCTTCAACTGTGGCTGCCATTGCACCGAAACAAGGCCTGATTCTGGTCAACTCTGCCAGTCCGAAGCGTGCGGAAGACCTGCTTTCGACCTTGCGCGAAGTGATTGGGACCCTGCCGGTACGCCCACTGACCGTGAAGATTTCCCCGACCGCGACCATGACTGAGTGGGTCACCACCCAGAAGGCCGCAGACGATTTCTTTGTGCTGGATGAGTGTGAGCTGCGTGACACCCACGAGGAAGGTGGCATTGTGCGTTGCAAGCGCCAGGACTTGACCAGCGAAGAAATCAAGCTGCACCTCAGCTCTGGTAAAGTCGTCACTCAAACTGCCTTGGCTTGGCAGGATAAGCTGTCGTTTGTCCTCGATGACAAGATGGTCATCAAACGCCTGAAATTTGAAGACCTACTGCAGGACCAAGCCGCAAACGACGGCGGTGACGAAGCCCTGGGTCAACTCGATGCAACCTTCACCCTGATGATGCTTACCTTTGCTGATTTCCTGCCGGCGCTTGTTACCGCGCTTGGGGGCGAGGAACAACCCGCTGGTATTTAAACGCTAGGCCCGCACCTTGTGCGGGCCATTTCCGGAGCATTTATGAACGCCGAAACCTTTATTAAACGCCATCTCGGTTCCGACGAGCTCCCGGACACCTTCACGTGCGCACAAGTAATCGAGATGATCGACCTCGCATTGCAAGAGTCATCGGACAAACGTTCGGACTTCGATGAACGCCGTATCAGGGCACTGCTGGTAACCCTCAAGAAAATCGAAGACACCAGCAAGGACACAGTTGCAATTCTCACGGCACGCCGGGCGCGGATGAATGAAGAAGACGAATGACTTCCAGTTGAAAGCCTTCCTGGCCTCAGTCGATGGCACAGAATTCTTCAAGCTCACTGGTTCGTTCGGCTGAGTAGCTACTGTTCTTTTCGATTTTCTTGGTAACAGTTCTTTCCATGGTCTGATCAACAGCGGGGAGTCCGCCAGGCTGTTGTTTGATTGTATAGAGCACCCGCACGTCGTGGCACGGCTGCTTGATGCACCCCTTCTCCGCGGAGCAAATCTTGTTTGATTTCTCAACGTAGGCGTCGATTTGGCGACAGGTGATCGCCGAGAAGCCGGCGGCGCAGCTAAAGCCCTCCAGCTTAAGGTCGTTTACCAGGTTCAGCGTCGCCTGGCTTGGCTCTTCAATCCAGCTGGAAGTGCACCCAACCATGGATGCAGCAATGGCGAATCCGAATGCCAGGTATTTAGCTCGCACGCTTTACCTCCACTTGGTCCAGACCTTGGGCAGATCGATAGGCCTCACCTCGGTGAACGGCAACGCTCTGTGGGGCGTCGATTCCGAGTCGAATTGTTTCGCCCGTCACGCTCAATACGGTGATTTGGATTTCGTCGCCGATGTTGATTGCTTCGCCGATTCGGCGCGTAAGTACAAGCATGGTGAAGCTCCGGTTTTTTTGGGCATGGCCACCTTATCCGCCCATGCCAGGAGCTGCACTTCAAAACACCACGGATTTTTCCCGTGAAATTTCGATGAATTTCTAGCCTATGTTTTGACTCGCAATCGTTTTTGCAGTCGTTATTCTCGAGCGATACCCGATTTTGGAATGTCTCTCGTGCAGAAGAAAATCAAGAAAGTAGCCATTGGGGCTTTCGCCCTTGCCGTAGTGGCAGGTATCGCATTCGCGGCAACTGCAAAAATTTCAACCCCGGGTTCCGGTTCTCAGGTGGTCGTCATCGAAGACGCCGATACCGTCAAGCACTCTATCGCCGAGCAGTTCTCGACCGCGCCTGGCGAGTTCGTTTTGAGTTCCGCCTCCCGCCGTTTGGCGCAGGCTCGACTCGATGGATTTGCCGTATGTACCCAGGTTGACGAAGCCACGTCGGCCCAGTACGTGGAGGTGGCAGCAATGATTGATAAGGCCACCATTCACGCACCTGAGTTCATGAAGATCGTGAATCTGGTAATGGATTCCGATGCGGGTATGAATGACTGCGATTACCGCGTCATCAGCTTGATCGCACGGGTTACCACCGGTGGCTAGCGTGTTGATCCCGCGAAATCAGATCTGCCCCCGCGGCACCTCAAAATCATCTCTGCACGGTTACGCCAAATGTTGGACTGTGTCTGGAGGTGGACTCATTTCCCACGTGTCGTCACCGTCCCTTTTGGGTTAACCGGTATTTATTCATGGACCAGAGCAACCATCTAACCCAACTGCTGCCCGGTTTTGAATCCTCGGAGGGCCAGATCTGCAGATCCGAAACTGGCTTGCCAGCGAGAATGAAATCCCTCCAGGCAAGAGGTACTGCGCGCCGCATGCAGCCGGCAGCGATTGGACTGGGTACCCTGCCGCTGTTCTCGGCCTACGAGATCAAACTCGATGAGGCCGACTACAGCAACCTTGTGGCGGTTTACGATGCTCTTCCGCGGTTCTCTTGGGCTTCAAAGACCGTCCGCGATGTGAGTGAGATGACAACCAAGATCGAAGGTACCCTCAATAACGAGCCCTTCAAGGTCATCCTGAAAGCCGTAAACATTGAGCGTCCGATTAAGATCAAGGGAAAAGCGACCGGGGAAACGGAATGGGTCAGCGTCTACCCGGGCTCTAGGGAAGAATGTGTCGAGGAGGCGCTTCGGAAGTTCAGCACCCAATCCGGGAAGTTCAACGAGACTGAATGCTCGGTCCGTTTTTCTCTCTATGAATTGAAAAAAGAATTAACGGTTCAAGGGCACACCATCACGTACTCAGAACTTCGTGAGGCTTTGAACATCCTTGCCGAGTCGAACCTGACCATTCAAACAAGGACCGCTGATGGGGAAACGATTGACATAAAGTCAAACTATCTCCCACTCCTGTATCTGCGCAGTCGGAATAAAAGCAGCAAGAACTATGTCGAAGCCAAAGACATGCCTGAAGAGGAAAAGAGCATCGCCACACAATGCGTTGCGGTTCTTCACCCACTGATCTCTCGGGGCATCGAGCGTGGCGACTTTCGCCTGTACCACTACGGTACCTCAATGCGCTTAACCAATGGCCTGGCGAAAATTCTCAATCGCGAGCTTTCGCTGAAATGGCGGAATGCGTCACCCACCAATCCCTACTCATTTTCCATGGTCGAATTTCTTTCGAACACCGCGCGTGGGTTAGGCAAACGAATTCCTGAAGACTTCCGGTCGATGAATGTCGCGCTGCAGCAACTGATCGACCAAAAAGTTCTGACTAGCTTCCAATCTACGCCGGTGAAGAAAACCACAGGAAAGGGCGCGATCGATTACATCTACCAAATCTACCCGCATAAAGAATTCGTCGGTGTGATTGTTAAAGGCCACCGGAAGGTCGCCGCGTTGCGAGAGCAGCTTGTGTCGAGTGGTCGAGACTGATTCATCTCATACCCCAGGACCCGCCATAGTGCGGGTCTTTTTTTATCTGTTAAATGTTAGACAGGTTTGTTCCACGATTTGCTGTTTCGGTGCTACAGCCCGTTTAGAGGTGGTGTCTGGGTGACACTGGCTGTCACAACCCTCCTCCGTTAACGCGCACAGATGCCCCTAGTTCCTGGGGCTTTCCGCGAATGGTTTAACTTCATACATTTGGACCCACTGCTCCTCAACTCAGCTTTCAGACCATGGGATCTGTTCCTCTTTATTGCTGGTGATGTGGCATGTGATTCCGGGATCTCAAATGGTCTTGCTGATTCCCATGTTCGACACTAGTGACGCCTTCATCTACGCTTTCAAGCGAGTCCCAATGCTAGGCCATAGGCACAAAGTGAACTCATAATTTCGTTAGAATTACTCCACCGTTCATTGTCCTGGAGCTTCAGGTGGAACAAGGAAGCTGGTGTCGAACCTGCGGATATTACCGATATACAGTGGTTAGGTTTATTCCACGATCATAGTAGGGTTTCGTCCACGATCGATTTTATGGCCTACTTATCCACAGTATTTGGCCCTTCAAGCCATCTTCTGCTAGTTAGGTTTGTTCCACGGCACTATCGCTTATAGTCAGGTTTCTTCCACGATTTCGGCTCATACAGTGAGGAATAGCCCACGTTTAGGGAGGCAAAATCTTGGCTTAGTCAGGTTTACTCCATGACTCTAATAAGCATTGGTCCACGATTTTTGGCTGGAAGGCCCGGATTTACTGGTTCTGCTCATCTCCTCCTTCTTTTCTCCTTCTTCCTTATATCTTCCTTGTATTTTGATGCTTCTGGCACGGTACTTCGACAGCGGTAATGGTCTCGACATTCAAACGAGGCAAAGCCATGTTCAAAGCTACCCGCACCACTCGAATCACGATCAGTTCGTTTCTGGTTGGAATCCTCATCGGTTGTACGGCAGTTGCCCACCTCCTGGTCACAAAGGGGCCGACCCCCTTAGTTCCTATCGCGCTAGCAGTGAATGCATCCCTAACGCCGGCATGCATTTTGATCGCTGCGTGTAGTTTGGTCTGGAAACCCCTGCAACGTGTGATTACCCCTGTCTTGTTTTTTGGCGGTGCTGCCTTGCCCTTCGACGTTGCATTTGCCTGTTTGCTGGGGTTGATCGATGACACTGTCTTGAAGCTGGTTGTTGGCCTGTTGTTCTTAGGCGCTTCGGCTCTCTTGGCCTGGATCATTGGATCTGCGCACCACCACGATTCCACCTCCCAACGGAGTCCAGACATTGCAAACCAGGCTACTCCACGTTCTCAAATGGGAGTTACCCCATGACTGCCACCACCCAGAAACCGCAGCCGACCGAAACTTTTCTTGCTCGATCTCAGGCATGGCTCAAAAAAGGCCCAGCTCTGGACGAGGTAAAGCGGGTTCTTGCGGCCATCGTGCTGCAGGTTAAGAACTCGAAATTGGTGTGCAATGACGACACTCGGCAGACCGCCGAGGCTCTTACTGAGTTTTACGTGGAGCACGGCGGCGATCTTGATGACCTCCCCTGCCTGGACGCAACGGTGATCAAACCAGAAGCGAATATGGCTACTCCTACAAGCCATGCGGCACCAGATTACGGCTCGCTGTATCCAGACACGCCCCCGGCAAAACCGTTAAGTCATGCTGAGAAACAAGCCGTTATATCGAGCCTGCGTATGGCCATCAGCAGACCGGTGGGGATGTAGATATGACCCCGTTGCAGCAGGCAATTGAATGGCTCGAACAAGAAAAACCCAGCAAGGAGGAGATTCAACTCTCAGTCGACAATTTATGCCATTTGCTGGTCAAGCCTCCGACGGGCGTTTCAGAGGAGGAAATTGAAGCCGCAATCCAGCATTTGATGCGAGCCGCTGGCGGCAACATGATCGAATTGGTCCGCCCTGAAAAAATTTCCCGGAAGGAGCTGGATTACAGCCCTTTGGTCAACTTCGATGACTGCAAAGCGGTTGTTGAGGAGTCCGCAGAAGAGCGCCTCAAGCGCTTCAGGGAGCTTAAAACGACTCTACTCGCTCCGTTCTAAGGCTCCACCCGTTTGCGCCCCTTGAGCCTCTCAGGGGGCAGCATTGGGGCCATTGACGCTTCTACGAACAGATCTGCGTCGAACATTTCCATGACGGTTTTGATGGCTGGCTCTTTGAGGAGTTTTGCCAACCCGGTGTGCTTTTGGGAAATTTCCGCCCAAGCCGCCCGCTTGTAGGATTCGGCTAGCCCAGAGAGCATCACGTATTGCTCACCTTCGGGGACAACGGGAACGCTGTACGAATCGAGCCAAGAACCAGGTTTGTCGTCGCTCATAAATTCCAGAGCCTTGCTAATAGTTAAATTCCCAGTCCACTTTGCCAGACAGTTGAGCGTCGGCAATCCAAATGAGACCTCGGAATTTCTAGCCCTTACTTTGGCTCGTAACTCGTGGAGGGATCGTTAAAATCGCGAGAATCATGGGACAAAACTGACGAATATGGCCAACGCACTCATCATCACAGAAAGCGCCTCTGAGGCTTTCCACACGCACCAGATCTTGACTGAGCTGTTCAGTGAGGTGAAGGCATGTAATCGCCTAGCCGTCGCAAAAGAGTTGTTTGTTTCGTTCAAGCCAGACCTGGTTGTCGTGTCGAATCTTCCTAGCGATGGCGCGGACGCGGCATCCGTAATGCACCAGGTGTCTGGGGACGCGGCCGGCGTGCTCCTGTGTGTAGGTCTCGGGGCCGTCATTGGCCCAGACCCAATTCGTTCAGTCAGGATTGTTCCACCATTGACGGTTTCGGGTGTCTTCGCTGCTCTGGAGAAGCTCGACCTTTCAAGAATCGTGAATCAAACCTCCCTACCACTTTCCACCCGAAGCCCAGCCAACGACTAAGGACATTCATGAAGCCACTTTTTTCTCTTGCGGCGCTCTGCCTTGCAATCACAGGCTGCGCAAGTAAGCCAGAGTTCAACCAGTCGGTTTACCAGTACGACTCGAAAGTTCATTCCGGTACCGTACAGGTCACTGAGACCTCCAACCTTCCACAGGAGCAATGCGACACCGATTGGCGTGAGGATCGTACCTTCCAACCATCGGGGGTTCGTCAGCTGACTGGGTTCAAGATCGAGGTCCAGGTGTTGAATCAAACGCCAGAAAAATACGGCGAAGTAATCAACCTGGAGCTTCCGTCCGAACATGGCCGCGATGTGGTCGTGAAAGACTTCCAGAAAACGGTCACCATGATGGTGGGTATCGACAGCAACGGTATGGTGAAACAGGGCAACGAATTCTTCTTCCCCTCCGGATTTTTCCTGAGGGCTTCACAACCCAAGCTCGACAAAAACAACCTGAGCTTTTGCCTCGGCGTCGATCGGACATATGTGACTGATGCGGAGATGCAAAACCCGAATCCCTTGATCCATATGGACCGACTGAACGTCCGCTTTGATCAGGAATCTGGTGTAGAGAAGATTTACAGCTTCGGCTCAGTAGCGAAGACCCAGGTTTCTGTGCGCGCGGTACCGCTATGACATTCCGATCCGTTCTTGTTTTCGAGCCTGGGTTCGGTGTCGCCTCGTCCACCAGTGGGCAGACGGCACTCGAATTGGTGCAGTACGTACTGGGTCAATATGAAAGTCTGCACAAAACTATTGAGGTGAAGTACCCAGCTGGGAAAGCTAAGTTCGTAGCCGATGTTCTTTGCAACGGCTACAGCGAGTGCCTGGCGGTCAGTTCCTGGGATGGGGTCTCAGAAGTCGTGCCAGTGGATTTCGACGTGTTGGAGCCGACCCCAGACGAGAAACTCGACCACGCCACCTTCCATGACCATCACGCATACCGCCTGATCGTTCTGAAGTTTGCTGAAAATCTTGGAGGTTAAACAAATGCGTTGGATTGCCCTGTTGTTGTGCTTGTCGCCTCTCGTAGCAAGTGCAGAAGCATCTAAAATGACGGTCTCTGTGGTCTCCGGTAGCAATGCACCTAAGTCGTACAATTACCCTGTCGACGCAGACAAACATGTCCTGGACCTACGCGCTATTCACAGGTACGACGCTGCCTTCGAAGATCCCGCTACCAAGCGTCAAATTTGCCGTGAAGGGATGTACAAGACCGGCCTTTTGCTGACACTGCGCGCGCTCCCAAAGACCGCGGATGGGAGTCAGCCGGTAGAAATCATTGGTCAGGTTTCGAACTTCAACGGCATCACGCCTGGAAAGATTTTGAAGTGCGGTACCAATCAGGAAGTCAGCCTTTCGACAACGGCTTTCTCCGATACGATCCAGGTGGAAAAGGATAGAACCAAGGTTGTTGCCATCGACGGCAGTTACACGATCATGGTAAAGGTCCAATAACATCAATGGCCTCAAGACGAGGGCTGTTCAATGGATTGGCATTACGCGCGTGTAGATCATCTGGGGGCTGGGGCTAGCTGCATTTTTTGTGGCCGGCTGCTTAAAAGCCAAAAAGGGATCGTCATCACTGACGGAACCGAGGAGGCATATGCAGGGCCAAACTGCGCAAAGAAACACCTTGGCCCTCCAGATGAGCGTCTTCTGGACGTCGCCAGGCTGGCTCTGCTGGTGGTGTCCGATGTTGATCCAGATAATCCCTCTGTCATCGCAACGCCGGAGCCGGGGTCGGATTCATCTCCGAGGTCAGGTTTTGAACCGATTCCAACCCACTCCACACCTACCCCAGCCCGCCCTCCTCTCCCTCCGTTGGATGCGGTAATTCAATACCTCAGACTGAGGTATGAAGCGATGTCTGGGTTTCGTTACCAACGTTCAGCATTGCTTACCGAAGCCTATGAGGCATTTCAGGCCAGCGGCGAACTGGATGACGTTATCCGCAAGCGTGTAGCTGGATCAATGCGCAGCGCCGCCCAGCAGAAGAATGTTTTCAGCGAGCGGAACATCAAACATTGCATTGGCCTCAATTACTGGCTTTCTGAGGCGCTCCAACACATCGCCGAAGACCGCCGGGATTTTTTGGAGGCGATGATTTCCAAACTCCATGCTCGGTGGGCTTTAACTCCGACCCAAATTGAGGGAATCAACAAATGGTTCGCCAACGTCAGGAAGAAAATCCACGGGTTTCCACATCTTGACGTAACGATTTTCGACGGTGTTGTCGTCCCTGATTTCATGGGTTCCGGGCGCAAGCCATAGCCTTTCACATGACGCATTTAAGTCCTCACCTGGGGCGCTAAGAATTTGCATAATTTTTGATTGATCGGTTCTGGCACAGGGTTCTCGGCCTGAGCATTAGCTCATTCCAAACAGCCCGAGGCTTAGCCATGACCGACCTTTCTCAAGTTCAAGTTGCGCCAGAGACCACCGTAGGTGGTGAGCAGCGCGTGCCGCTGTCGCAGATTCGCCGCAACCCGAAAATCGACCCACGCAAGAGCCGTAACCGTTCTGACTACCATGACATCCGTGAGAGCATCCGCGTCAATGGCGTCATGCAATCTATCCTCATCCGCCCGATTCCAGGTGCTGACGTACCGTATGAGGTAGTCGCGGGAAATACTCGTTTTGAGGCTTCCATTGATGTGGGCCACTACGACATCCCGGTAATCATCCGTGAATTGACCGATGCTGAAGCGCGCTCTGCTGCTGCTATCGAAAACCTCAAGCGTTCCAACCTCACACCCATCGATGAAGCACAGCACGCTGTAACGATGCTGGCCGATCATGCCAACGATCACGATGAGGTCTGTCGCATTCTCGGCTGGAACCGTCCTCGCCTTGATAGCCGGGTGTTGCTTTCCAAGTGCTGCTCTGTCGTTGCCGAGGCCCTCACTCAGGGCCAGATCAAGATCGGCCATGCGGAGCTTCTGGCCCCGATGACGGATAGTGAGCAGGAGTTGATCTGCGGGAAAATCATTGAGCGTGGTATGTCGGTCATCGACACCAAGAAGCGCCTTTCTGAGATGTTTTCGGATATCAGCACCGCCCGTTTCGATACAACCGAATGCCAGCGTTGTCCATCCAACAGCGCGCTGTACGGTGACATGTTCCAAGCCAGTTTGGGCGGAGCCAAATGCCAGAAGCAATCTTGCTGGGAAGCAAAAACTGCGCAACTCATCGAAGTCCGCATCATTGAGGCGCAGGCCGATTACGGCGTTGTGCATACCGATGCAAGTCTGCCTAAGGACGGCTATGTCCTTCTGGAAGAGACCGGCAAGAACGGTGTTGGTGCGGCGCAGATTACTGCGTGCCTGTCGTGCAAAAACTATGGTGCAGTTGTCAGTACGAAGCAGGGACTGGAAGGTCACACGGTCGGTGGCCACTGCTTTGACCGCAACTGCAACAGCGAACGTCAAGCTGACTACCAGGAACTGATTTCGCAAACCAGTGGTGCCAAGGCCCTCACAACTTCGACTGGCAGTCAGCATGCTAGGCAACCGGCAGCTTCGGGGGCAGCTCCAGCCGCTGGCAAGAAGGCAACCGCCAAGTCGTCCGCTAAGGCTCCAGAAATGAAGCGTGCGATTCGCCGGGAAGCCTTCGATATGTTTGCCCGTATGGGGGCGGTGGCAATTCAAAATGACAAGCGATTTGTGCTGGCGATCAGCATTGTCAGTTTGTACCTCGATATGCGCAGCGAGTTGCCTGCCGAACTCAATGACCGCATGAAGAAAACCGTTGGCTTCCCTGATGGGCTGGCCAGCTACTCCCGGGCACCTTTTGAAGCTGAGCTGGCGAAGTTGCCAGTTGAGAAGCTGGATGCATTTTTGGTTCAACTGGCGGCGTGCTCGGTATTCCGCAAGGACAGCGCAGACCAGTTCCAGAAATCCCTTGCAGGCGCGCAGTCCCTGTGCGCCATCAAGGCGACAGGCATGAACCCTGTTGAGTACTTCAAGATGACTGAGTCCTATCTCAAGTCGCTGACGAAGGCCGGTGTAATCGCAGACTGTAAAGCCAGCGGATTCGACAAGAAATACGACGAGGTCAAGGGTGACAAAGAGTTCGCCAAGCTCGCTGGCGGCAAGGCTGACGAACTCATGAAAGCGATCCTCGCGTTCACGGAGTTCAGTTGGGAAGGTTACCTCCCGGACACGATGAAAATTGAATGCCATGACGGTTCTGGCACGACCGCCCTGCACCAATAATTTATCCATCGACCCAAGGAGCAGTAACCATGAAAGCAACATTTTTTCAGGCAGTAGCGTCCGTTCTTAGCGTTAACACCAGCGCGACCATCGAAGTCCAAGGTCTTGGCGATGGCCAGATCAAAGTGATCTACACGCCCAACCTGGGACCGACACCGCACAATGCGAGTGATGAGGTTGTGAGCTTGCGTGCGGCGATCTGTAAGCCAATGGTGGTCGCTGGCCCCGCTGATGAGGTTGAGGACGCCTTTGGTGAGCACATCAAGAAGAAAGCCGCTGTCGTCACCCGGGGTTTGAGCATTCTCGATGAGATCGAACGGATCGGCGCTGCGGCACTTGCGACAGCCAAGGCAAAAGCGCCGGTCGCTGCCCCGGTTGTGTCTGCCTCTGATGATGAAGGCGGTGGCCTCGATGATGACGATTTGGACTCAGACGATGACACGCACAACGGAGGCAATTCGGCTCCAGTAGCGGGTGATGATGCTCCGGCTGAAACCGGCTCGAAATCGCTGGCCCATTTCTAAGGAGAGCGTCATGGCAGTAATTCTGGAACTTACCCGCGTTTTCCGCATGGCTGGCCGCGACATGGCTGATCCCGATCCGACGATGACCCCTGAGCAGGTGCTCAAGCACTACGGTCGTCAATTCCCCAAGTTGCTTGGGGCCAAAGTAATCGAGCCTGTGACGGAGGGCGACAAGCATGTCTACGAGTTTCGACAAGCCAGCTTCGGCGACCGGGGCTAACCCCCTCGAAATTCTCAAGGCTTGGGCGGGCGGCGATGTCGCCCCTGCCAACCCGAACAACGAGCCAGTCAACTGTTTAGACCATAACCAACAGGTGCGATTGTGGAATCTCTTGCGCAAATCCAGCATACCCGGACTCCTTTCCGGTTCGGAACTCCCCCGCTAAGCCCAATGACGGTGCCTCTGGTTTCAGAGGCAGTGCAGGACTTTGTTGCCCGTGACTTCATGAAAAACAGGGGCTATTTGGTCGACTTCGTTGGACATAGCGCGTTCTGTCTGGAAGCGCATAAGGGAGGATTGCTCCACGAATCCGACCTCAATCAACTCAACCTGTACCCAAACGGTTATGGGTTGCACATCGTCACCTCCCGTGCGGCCAATCGCTCTGCTGGCCGAATTGACATTAACTTGGCACAGGCTGTCCCAGACGCGGCGGATCGCGTCGTAACGCTAGCAAAGCCACTGGTGGACATACCGTTTGCAGCGAACCTGACACTGGCTTGCATCGAGTTAGGTTTGCTCCACGAATCTGCTGTCGCGCCGCTTGTAGCGCAAGGCACAGACTGTGGTTTTGAACTGCTGTCCACCTGCAATGAAACCCTTGGCTCACTTCTCGCTAAGGAACAACGTCTGGCGCGGGTCATAGAGAACGGTGTGGGCTACACCGATGTGGTCTTGCACACCTCGATTGTTGGGCAAACCTTCCAGATCCAAAGTACAGGGATGAATTTCTTCCATTTGAATCTGCCAGAAACTATCGAAGGCGACTTCGTTGAAGTGAACGTCCTGCTGTTCAAAACTCTAGACGCGCTATCTCACTACTGCGTTCCATTCCATACGCCAGCAAGCTGGATGGGCAAGGACGGGGTCTACACCCATACCCTTGGGGAGGTCTACGCGGAACTCAAAGAACGGATTCAAAACTATAGCCGCGAAGAGCTTTTTGACTACCTCATGGATCTGGATTGCGATGAAGCCAAATTTGAAACGTATGCATTGGGTATGGAAGGTCAAGGCCCGCACGATGAAGACATAGTAGAGCGAGCGTGTGACCTACTGCTTGAAAGCGCGGAACTCGCCACTCATTTTTCGTTTCGCCTTGATTACAGCGAAGGATCTAACGAGGCTCATCGCAAGGTCGAAATGCAAGCAATGCGCTCCCAGGTTCAGGAGTTAATCGACAATGGCTCGGCACATAGCCGTCTGTTGGTCGCTCTGGCCGATGCGTTGGAAACCTGTATTGATCTTTCTGACCGGCATTTCTTCATCGGTGGTCAGCAATTTGAAGGTTCGGAGTCTGAGGGGATTGGACTATTCGAGACAATCTTGGTTGTCGTTGATGATCGGATGAGCAGCCTGTTCGATGAAGCCGAGGAAGGGTTTAACTCCTACGCCGAGAATTGCGCGGAAATCTACACAGCGTTGCCTTTGGAGTCCCGGGAGGTGGTGGCACAAACCACAGTCCCGATAATTAAGAGAACGCAGCAATGTCTTGCGCACTTGCGCCAGATCCAACTTTCTCTTGAGGGGACACCAAATGCTTAACCAAGAAGTCGAAGCATCAGCACTGCTGATCTATCGCAACACGAAGTCTGGCCGACTGGACATGACCAGCCATGAAGTGATGGCTGCGCCGGACGATGGTCGCTACACGCTCGGGGCAGGGCGTGCATTTAGCGAGCACGACAAAGAGGCACTGGTAGATATACTGCTGAACACTGAATCGACGCTAGAGTTCCTGGATACCAAAATCCTGATCAAAAGCCGAACCCATCTGGTCTGGTATACCCCGCCGCAGCGCATCGACGTTCTATTCAAAGAAGCCATGTACAACGCCCCGATCCCGGGCCTTGTATACATCGCACAGTTGGGCAAGCCGCTACGCTGCTACGCCTTCAAGGGGAAGGCGCGACCAACACCTGAAACCCCGCTGTTTTATGTCCCTATGGGGAATATGTACAGGGATGGCACGTTTTGCGTCGGCAACGTGACGTTGCCGAAGGACAACTCCATAGGCAGCATCCCGGGTTGGGAACAGTTCGTTCTCCAGTGTACGAACACCCACTCTGGCGGAACAAAGGTGCTCAGTGGAAACTCAAGCTATGAAGGCTTGCAAGCGCTCTATAAAAAACTGAATGAGAGCAATGCCAAGGCGTTTCCTGCTGCAAAGCTGGTTCCTGTCCCGGCTGACTACGGTACGAAATTCACCTTGAAAGTCGCAGTGAACAAAGGGGCGCGCGCAGAATGATTGCCCAAATTCAATCGAAGGAAGTTCGCTTCACTGCTCCTGAGCGCTGGCTGGATCAGGCTATCAACGTTGTTGTTCTCGGTGCCGGTGGTAATGGCAGCGAAGTCGTTGATTGCCTCGCAACGTTCCATTTCACGCTGTTGAAACTGGGCCACCCACGCGGACTGAATGTGACGGTGATTGATGATGCTGTAGTGCGCGAATCGAATCTTGTGCGTCAGCGCTTCTGGCCCTGTGATATCGACCAGTACAAGTCGATCTGTCTGGTCAATCGCTACAACCTGAACCTCGGTACTCAGTGGAAGGCATTGCCTTATCGTTTCCCAGGTGAGCAAACGATCTTCCCACTGGCGAACGCTGATTTGGTCATTTCGTGTGTAGACGTCAACTCCGCACGAGTTGCGCTGGCCAACTATCAGGGCAAATTGCGCAAAGACGCTATGTGGATGGATATGGGCAACGGCCAGCGGCACGGCCAAGTAGTGTTTGGTGGGCTGACTGAGGTTATGCGTAAGCGCTTCCCCTGCGTGCTCGACGTGTATCCAGAGGTTGCTGAATTAGCTGACAGCACCACCAAATCATGTTCGGCGGCTGAGTCGATCAACTCACAGGATTGCTTGGTGAATCGGACAGTGGCGACTGCTGCGATGAGCCTGTTGTGGGAGTTGATCCGCAGTGGGTCCACTTCCAAGCACTGGATTCTGATGAGCTTGGAATCGGGCGAACAGCAAACCCATATGTTTCCCGAGGCTTAAAACAGAGACATCTGATTGGCCAAGGCGCGGCTGATGCCGCAGCCGAAGGCCGACTGCTCAGGCGTAATGGTTTGCTGGGACAGCAGCCGATCCCGATGATTGGTCATGAAGTCGGCTAAGCAGGCTGGGCAAAGGGCTAGTTCCTGTAGCGTTGGCAGGTCTGCACTGTCCACCACGCCCAAGACCTCTCCGCCGATTTGCACCCCACACAGCGACAGGTTCACATCAGGGCATGTGCCGGACTGCAATAGAGCGAGGTGAGCACGCTTGTTCCTGACCAGCATCACAAGAGTGTCTGCACTCGGGCTGTTGAGGATGAGAGGTTGCTGGGTCAATTCGCTGTTCACTTCCGAGATCCTGGTCTGAGTATAACGACCGCCCTCGACGCTTCCTCTCAAAATTGCCTCTTCTTTTTCACCCGAAGTCGTCAGTCGAAAATGCATAAATGGATCACTCGGTCGCCACTATTAGTGGTAGAGGAATTCCTATGCCCGCAATCCATTTTTACGACGCAATCACAGCTGGTAAACACGCGGCCGAGGGTCAGCTTGTTCGCTACCACTCGATTTTCGTTTCTGACGATGTCGCGCCTGAAATCCTAATGAGTGCTATCAAGCTTCGGGATGACGTGTATGTCGATCCAAAGGAAGCGGCCAAAGGTGAGCTGGCGCTCCTCGACTTGATGCTGGGCGAGACCGAGCTTGAGTGGGCCAGAACCGGATTCAAGCATTTCATGACGAAGGATTGCTTGCATGTTGGCTTTGGAAACTCAACCAGGCTCGACCCCTATATTCGGTATGGGATGTACCGCAACTTGCTCCCCTACCCGTGCATTGGGTTACCTGAGGGCAGTCATTTCCTTGATGTGGAGACACTCCTGCGTGCGGTCGCGCTTTTACGCCCAGACGATTTTCCTTGGCCGGAGAGTGTACGAACGCTGCCCATGACCGCGATGCATCATTTCCTGATGTGGGAAGCGGAAGTGAACGGAACAAACAGGGCGATCCTGGTAAAGGAAACGCTGGAAAAACTGGCAGCTGCGTCACCCAAGCTCATCGAGCACGCAATTAGGACTTCCTCTATCGAAGCGATCAAGACGTGCCTCGGATTGGATGGTGGAGAGGTTTCTGATTTGCGAAGTGTGAAGCCGTGCTTGATGGTTCATCCGTTGATTCCCCATCCCAGGGGCGCAATCCTGGCCTTGCCACTGGCGGTGGACATCACCTACCCGGACATTGTGTATGTCGCAGATCTGGAAAGTGACCTGTCGTCTCTAAGCGACCCTAACGTTGAGTCGCTTCAGGCACTGGTCAGGGTGAACCCCACAGACCTTCACAAGCCCTTAATCCGAGTCAGCCTTAGCCGTGCCCCCTTTTGCGCAGCAATCGGCGTCGTGCGGCCTAAGGACGCTTCCCGGTTAGCCGTTGATATCCGAACGGTGCTGGCCAATATTGAATATCTTCGCGCTGCCGACCATCTCGCCGCACGGCTGAGGGATGAACCCATTTTGGAACTCGCCGCGCAACCGGCAGATGTTGACCACCGGATGTGGGCAGGTGACTTCAACCAGGCTGACCTGTTACGGATGCAGCGCCTTCACGAGCAGCCCATTGACCAGTGGCCTTCGATTATTGCCAGCGGCATTGAAGGTAGGTTTCGAGAACTTGGAGGCCGTCTACTTGGAAGGACCAAACCAGAGCTGTTGAGTGTTAGTGAGCGCGAGGTTCTGACAAGGCACTTTCAAAACAAAGCTGCCGGGAATTTCCAGACCCCAGATCGGCTGGCACACCTGCGCAAACAAGGACAAGATATCGCGATTGAAAGCCCAAATGCTCTTGGACTTGTTCAGTTGAATGAGCGTTTGGCCCGAATACTCGGTTAGGTTATCGACGATGAACACCGCCATTTATGACCCGTATGCGACTCTCCCTTTCCATGGGTACCGCAGTCCAGAAAGTCATCTACCTGAGACATATCCGTCCCTGATGCACTTTATCGAGTCCGAGAAGCACAGAGGGGTGGATGATTCGTACCGGCGATATCTCCTCACGGTTACGGATCAGGATGACTTCATGTTTGAAACTGCTGGAGTTGTTCAAGGAAGCCGCCGGGGTGACTGGGAGACGATCAAAGCTCCAATGATCCGCGCGGGGATGTGGATGCAGTTGGTTCAAAATCAGGAGGCACTTGCCAACTCGTTGTTGCAGCCAGGTTGCAAGACAACCATTCAGTTGGTCACCCAAATCGCCGAGCAGATCTATAACCGACTCCACAAAGCCAGTCACGAGGAAGGCGAACAGTTACGCCGCGTTGTCCTTACTGGCGACTGTTCAGTATGCGATGAATCGATCTTCGCTTTGTTCGATCAGATTTTCGCAAATCGGCGTCCTGATGAAATCTATCTTGCTGCGGAGGAAGGTGTTTCCCGGCTTGCTGAGCAGTATTGCATTCAACGATACATTCCTGCCCGCTTGTTTAGCTTGTCCGGCGTCAAGATAGAGCAAGTGGCTGCCAATGCATTAGCCAAAGGCACGCACGTCTTCGCAATCAGTGCTTCTGAACAATCAGATTCCGAATTTGCGGTATCGGTGTTGGAAATGGCTTCGGCCACAGGAAAGCCAAGCCACCGCATACAATGGTCTGCCCAATGAAAGCCCTTCTGGTGAAGCTGAGCCCCTTAGTATTGATTCTCTCCGGCTGTGCCTCACAGCCACAGTGGGTTACGGCAACACCAACAGCGATGTGCTATTCCAAGGCTGACAAATCCTGTCTGGGCGATCTCATCGCAAAAAATGTTACGGAGGTACAGCCAGGACCTGAGCGTGACCAGGCTTTGAAAATGACCCGGGCGGTTATGGCTGGTGCAGGAGTACCCGATCCAAAGGCGCTGACAGATCTCCGAGCCAAGTTGGAGACGACAATGTGCCTTAAACCTGAGGAAGCATACGTTGATGCGGGTAAGGCGGTGGAGAGTGCCCGTGCTCATAAATTCATGTCTGCAATCGACAGCGCTGCGTCGATTAACGAGCCTGAAGCCAAGCTATTTGCCCTGAAAAACATCGCAGTGCTCGCAGCCCGCGCCAACGATGGGCCGGCCATAGGCAAGAGCCTGAACTTGCTTCATGACACGGACAATGCCATTTACATGGATGTTTTACAGGAACGCTTGGTCAACCTATTGGTAACCGGCGACTTGGAGCGCGCTCGATCACTACAAGACACTCTGCTCGACTATTACACCGCTACACCAGGACACACGATGTCCATTGCACAGATCGCAATCAGCTACGCGAGTACTGGACATGTGATGGATGCCAATGACTTCCTGCAGCGGGCTGCAGAGAAGGTACCGGACTTACGCACTGACGATTTGACGCGATTGTTGAACCTCATTGTCAGAGCAGCACAAGGGACTTACCCCGCACCACAGGACTTCTACGACTTCTCGAGCGACAACGTTCGATTGCAAGCCTACGTTCAACTCGCAATTTTCTATGAGCGTTCAGGGCAGGATGGCAATTCAAAGAAAATCGCTGGTGATATGGCGCGGTTTACCCAGAAGTCGACCTATAAAGTAAGTCGTACAGCATCGGCGGCGGCCATGAGTAGAGTGCTGATTGAAGCGATGTAACTTATCCCCAGTCTCTGTGGAAAACTCGGAGGATAAGTTCACTGATTCTAGCCACGGAGCGGCGCGCAAGCCTTGATCAAATTATGACCAGATGACCTGCTTCTGGCACACCCTCTCCCCCTCAAAAATGGACCAATCCTCACTATCTGGAACGGTCCATGAAACTAACTATCTCAGTCACCGATTTTGCCAATGTCCTCAAGCAGGTGTGCCGTGTTGCTCTTCGGAGTTCAGGCGATATCCTCGGCCAAGTTCTGTTGGATGCGACGGCAACCGGTTTGACTATTTCGGCTCAAAACGGCAAGCAGCAAATGACTATGTCGCCCAATGCCTCGGCGCTGACAGTGGAAGTTCCTGGGGCGATTTGCGTGAATGCTGCGAAGCTAGATCAGGTCATTCTCTCCCTTCCCAAGGACAAACCCGTCAGTATCGTTTTGAAGGACGATAAGCTCCAGATTTCCTCTGGTCGCTCGCGCTTCAATCTGGTCACTACTGCTGCAGTGAATTTCCCATCAGTCGATTTCCCGGTTCAGGATGTCATAGGATCACTGAAGGTCGCCGGTGGCGCGCTTACCACTGGGCTGAGGCAAGTTGGGTTCTGCGCTGGTCGTAACGACGTTCGGTACTACCTCAATGGCGTTTTGTTTGACCTAGCACCAGACAGCTTGACGCTTGCCGCGACTGATGGTCATCGCCTTGGTGTCACCGAGGTTCCAGTCAACTCCTGTCTTTCTGGCCAGTTCATTCTGCCAAGCACCTGTATCGAGGATGTCGCGGTTTTTTGCGGTACCGGTGATGTCGAAGTGTCTTTCAGCAAGCAGATGGTCCGTTACACCACCCATTCTGGTGTTTTGTTCTCCCGACTGATTGATGGGACGTTCCCGAAATATAAGAACCTCCTGACCAACGCGGCGCAGGGCATGATCGCTCGTGTTGACCGGAATGAAATCGCTAGCGCTGTGGCTCGAGTGACGTTGCTCTCAGATAGCAAGATTCCTGCGGTGAAGCTGACCCTAACCAATGATGAAATTTCAATCCAGTCCATCTCGGCAGACGTCCTGAACGAAGCAAATGATGTCCTCCCCTGCTCCTACAAATCGGAGCCGTTGGAGATCGGCATGAATGGCGCAATGACCACTGAGTTGCTCCGGGCGCTTGGCTCTGAGGAAGTCGATCTTTATTTCAGGAACGATGGTTCTGGCACACTGTTCACGACGAAAAACTATCCCTCACACAGTTTCGTATTGATGCCAGTTCGGCTCTAAGCCGACACGAGGGGTAATCCATGAACAACGCAGTTTTGAAAACCGAAGTGGTCTCCAGCGCCGCTGCGAAAACAACGGCCGTTGGCTTTCGCCTCCCGGCAACGATGCCTTCTCTCCCGCAGCTGAGTGATCCCAAGGGACTGCTGACGGCTGAACAGGAACAAGACCTTGGGTTTGGCATCATCATGGGCCAACTCGATCTCCTGCGTGCCCTGGCGGTGGATACGGAGATTGTCTTGCTCATGCTCGACGAGATCTGGGCAGCGATGGGGGACAAAGATGCGGTCAGCAAAGCCGTCACCCTAATTTTTACTGACGGCGTCTGGGTGCGCGTTGATGAGATCGACAATAAGGACTTTGCTGCCCTCACCCGTAAAAAATTGAACGCCATTCAGACTCTGGTTGCTGAGTTGAACACCTACTCGAAGGATGGGATGGACGGGACGTTGTTCGCGGCGGTAGTGCGTGAAGAATTGCGTCAGAAGCTTTCTGAAATCGTTCCCTATGACTACATCCTAAATCGTGCAGCAGACCAATTTCGGGCCAAGTGCAAAAGCCTCAACCTTCTGTGTAAAGACCTGGTCGAGTACATCGCAGCAGAGGTTCGCATCCCGCGCAAGAAGGTTGAAGGGATCGTTTCCGGTAATTGGACTTCACCCAAGCTCATCTCCTCATTACTGCAGTCCGGCGGATATGAGTTGAAGTTCTACCCACCAGTGGAGATGCGCCGCCTGCGCACGGGCATCATCGACCGTCAGAACAAGATCATGGAATCCGCAAGTACGGGCCAGGCCCCGGCGGCGGAGTTGCTTGCCTCCTGGTCTGCGTTCGGGCGATTTGACCGCCAGATTAAGGCGTGTGTTGAACTGTTCGTTAAGGCCAACTTCCGTTTGGTCGAACGCATGGTCTATCAGTACAAATTTTCTGACCTCGAGGTTGTTCGTTCTGCAGCGAATATGGGGCTTGTTCGGGCGATCTATCGCTTCGCTCCGGATAAGGGGTTCAAGTTTTCGACCATCGCGGTCTCCTGGATTCAGCAATCGATTCTTCGCGATCTGAACCAGCAGGAAATGATCCGTCTGCCTGAAGGGACGTACGAGGTTCTGTCGAAGCTTAAGGCCGCGCTGGGAGAGAACCCTAACGCTTCGCTTGAGTCCCTGATTGAAATCACTGGATTGAAAGAAGATGACGTCCGCAACCTGATGTTCCATGTCGGCATCGGGAAGCCGATCTCCCTCGATAGCACCTTCCAGGAGGGTGGTTCGGCGGAATCTGATGGCATGCATGAGATGCTGGCGGACACCAACAACTGTTTCGTCGAGGAGGTACTGGAGGAAAACGCGAGTAACTACATCACAGGCGTGCTGGCCGGTGTCCTGGGGGAGCGTGAGCTGTTTGTTGTGGTCAACCGTTTCGGAATTGGCGACGTCGAAGCCAAGACCCTAGAAGAGATGTCGGTGATTATGACTCTGTCTAAAGAGCGTGTTCGCCAGATCCAATGCCAGGCTTTGGCGAAGCTGCGTGACAGCGAGTTCGGTGAAGACCTTTTTGAATTGTGGGAGGAATGACCTGATGAAACGTATGCCTCAACACGGCGCAGATGTAGAGATTTTCGGAGTTCTCACCACCTTCATCGCCGGCGCGAACATGTCCGATGGAGATGTGCAGTTCACGGTCCGAGCGTGTGCTTCGAATGTTCGATTGATCAAGACCAAGGCGGAGGCGTCAGGAAAAGTTTGCGTCCTGGTAGGCACCGAGATCGTTCAAATCTCAGCTCAGGTTTGTATCTGGCGCAATTGCACCGCCGCTGCGCTATACGATGAAAACATGATGCTCGGCCAGACAGTAGATCATTTGAAAGCCTCGGTTGATGCTCGCGACTTTCAAAAGCTTTTGTCGCGACGCAGCAAAGTTTGAGCTCGCTCTTTTTGGCGTTTAGAGGCTTTTGAGTCATCCAAAACCAGTTGGGCGTATTCCGAAACACCCTCGAAGTCGCCGACGACCTGGAGTTGGTCAGCGAGTTTCAAGTTCAATTCAACATCCTCGTTGTCAGGAAGATTCGGAACCTCCATCGTTTCCAACTCCACCGCGGGGGCATCCTCGTTCATGTCAGGTTGTGCAACCTCCAAAGCAACGAGGACTTCCGCTGGGCGTGTTGGCGAAAGCGCCGGCATTGCTTTGTAGCGGTGTTCTGCTTCAACCGGTTTTGCCGCTGCGTGTTGGTCGATATCGCGCCCATCGGCAGGTTCCCTGTGAACTGCAAAGGTGTTCATGTGGGTGATCCAGAGGATGGCCCCCGCAACGACGGATAGAAATAGACCAAGAAGCCAGATGTAGTTGGAAAACACGCGTCAATTCTCCAGAAGCTGATGCTACTAATAGTGGGTGGTGACTGCCCCAATTTGAGGGGTTTGAGTGCTAGTGGCACATCCAGCGATGCGGATACTGAGCCCATCAACTGGAGGAACAACCCATGACATCTAAACCGCAAGAAACAACTCAGACTTTTGAGATCCCGGTCAATCTAAACGGAGTCCTCCGCGTAAATGTGCCTACGCATCTTAACGCAGAGGAGTTTCGCACGCTGGCGCTGCAGCAATTCACTCAGATGCTAAACAGCCAGGTAGGTATGGGGGAATCGGGTGAGGCAACATTCAGTTTTGAAGCCGATATCTGGAGCACCGACGGGCAGGCGAATGTTGCTGATTTGCTCTTTGATGTTCAGCACGACTTGAACCTGAACGTAACCGGCGCGGCGGTCGCTCTGCGGCCCAAAAAAGGTGAGTTCGGTGCCAATCGATATTTTTCCCGCCTAGCGGCATATGTCACGGAAGAGGACGTCTACATCACGGCTCGCAACCCACAAAATGACAGCGAGCGCGTACTGGTTTCGGTTCGAATGGATTCAGCGGTACCTACGGTCCACGTAATGAATCCTACCGACGATGAGTTGGGTTCTCCCGAGATTGTTCCGCTTTTTAGCGTCCCCTTCCCTGGCATCTCTTGCATGCTGAACTAATAAAAAGGGTCACCTGGCATCCACTATTAGGGTAGTAACCATTCAGGAGCCTAAAGTGGATCTATCTCGCCGGGAATTTGTGAAGCTGTCGACCGTCGTTGCTGCCGCGACTGCTACAGGTCTGGGCTTACATACCGAGGAGGCACAAGCAATTACCGCCTCACTTGCGACGCTGCTCGTTATTGATCCGGTCACCCTGTCGTACATGGTCTATGGTCCATGTTGCCATTTCTGTCCGAATAAGCTGATCGTTAGCCATTACCAGCCTGTGGCACTGTGTGAGGTGATTAAAGGTGGCGGGGACTCCGCCCTTGGGCAACCCATTGGTGGTCTGCTTAGCGTCGGCGTGGACAACAACGACTACACGTCGATGCATGTCCGGATCTGGCAACTGCCGGAATGGGCAATCGACATGGCCATGGCCTATCAGAGTTGCAAGCTGTGTGGTGTTGAGAAAGCCAAGTCATCGAATGCTACCGCAGTGGGCATGCTTGATGTTTGTGGTGCTGGTGCGAATGTCCTGCTTTCCCAGGCACTGAGCAAATTCAACGCAGCACTACCAGGCTGCTTTCCAAAGCTGCTCTACGACACTGAGTTTGATCCAACTTGGAACACCGGTTGTCGTGACATTGGTATCGCTTCAGCCGCAGGCGCGTTGGCCTGCAACACTTTCACTTCCAATGTCCCAATCTTCGGCACCGAGATGTGTATCGGCACCCAGTGGGGCCCGCTATATCCGCGGCAGATGGCTACGCCTCAGGACAATGCTGCAATTGCGGCGGGGATCGCCGCTTATCGGGCAATTCATGTAAGTGGGTTTGCTGTTGGGTCCTTTCCTTTCAATGCATCTATGCAAGTGGGGAAACTGCAACAAACCTCACCAGGTGTGACCGTCGGATTCCAGCCAGGCAGCTTGATGCTCGATACGCAAATGCGCCTCTACCCTGTGTCGCTTGAGCAGATTTACACCTTCGTCTGGTGGGTTCCTGTTACCTGCTGTAAGGACTGGGATGAAATCATGGGTATGTGTACTCCGAAAATTTGCTGACGGCTTCTGGCACGGCCCCTTCTTTATAGAGTGGTCCTTGTATTTACGAGGACCCTCTCATGCAAAGCTCTCAAGTTCGTACCTCTCCACTGCTTCGAAATTTTGCGACCAGATTGGACGATACCCGGATTCAAGTGACCACCAAGCTCGGTTCGCAAACTGTCGTTCGTGCTGATTTCATTCCAGCGTTATTTCCGTCCGATGCCAATTTGCAGCATGACTTTTTGAGGGATTTGGCTCTTCGAACGAACCCAGGTGCGATCGGCATTCTGAAGGACATGGCTGATCGCTGTATTGACGCTCAAGCCACGGCTGTCCGGAAGATTCTCGACGACGGTTCTGGCACGCAACTTTCAAATTGAAGATGTGCTCAGCGCAAATAAGCGCCTTTCATTCCGAGGATAGAACGATGGACGACCAAAAGAAAAAAGCCCTGAGTGCAGCCATGGGCCAGATCGAAAAGCAGTTTGGTAAAGGCGCCGTTATGCGAATGGGCGACCAGGAACGCGTGGCTATTCCGTCAATCTCGACTGGTTCCATGGGGCTGGATCTCGCTTTAGGCATCGGCGGTTTACCGAAGGGCCGAATCGTTGAAATCTACGGGCCGGAGAGTTCGGGCAAGACCACACTGACGCTTTCGGTTATTGCCCAAGCGCAAAAGGCCGGCTGCACCTGTGCGTTCGTCGACGCTGAGCACGCACTTGACCCGGAGTACGCCGGCAAGCTGGGTGTAAATGTCGACGATCTCCTTGTGTCCCAGCCTGACACTGGCGAGCAGGCGTTGGAAATCACAGACCTTCTCGTTCGTTCCAATGCCGTAGACGTCATCATCGTCGACTCTGTTGCCGCTCTCGTGCCTAAGGCTGAAATCGAAGGCGAGATGGGTGACATGCACGTCGGCTTGCAGGCCCGTCTGATGTCCCAAGCCCTGCGCAAAATCACCGGCAACATCAAGAACGCAAACTGCTTGGTTATCTTCATCAACCAAATCCGTATGAAGATCGGTGTGATGTTTGGGAGCCCGGAAACCACTACCGGTGGTAATGCGCTGAAGTTCTATGCATCGGTTCGTTTGGACATCCGACGTACTGGCGCTGTGAAGGAAGGCGACGAAGTCATCGGTAGCGAAACCCGTATTAAGGTGGTGAAAAACAAGGTCGCTTCACCATTCCGTCAGGCTGAGTTGCAGATCATCTACGGCAAAGGGTTCAACAAAGCCGGTGAACTGATCGACCTCGGCGTGGCTCAGGGGTTCGTGGAAAAGGCGGGGGCCTGGTACAGCTACAACGGCGAGAAAATCGGTCAAGGTAAAGCGAACTCCGCGAAGTACCTTGAGGATAATCCCGAGGCGGCGCAGTCGCTTGAAGCCGCGATTCGGGCCAACGCACTGAACTTGGTTCCAGCCCCTTCAGCCGAGTTAGCAGAAGACGAAGAAAAGGAAATCGAAACTACTGCTTAAAGGAGAAAGGCCACTTCTACTTGAAGTGGCCTTTTTATGCTGCCGTGATTCCATCACTGAGGGTATAAGTTTTTCAACTCTGCGGCCAACGCTGCCGGTTCTGCCGATATCTGAACAGCACCTGTCAAACGTGCCGAGTCAGGCATGCCCTTCGCCCCGCAGGACTCCTGATCCTGTGCCATGATCATTTTCGCTCTACCCTTGACAGCTCTAATGCCGGCGGAGCCGTCGAACCCCATTCCCGAAAATATGATCACACCAATTTTCCCTGGATGGCAGGCGAAGATCGAACGTATCACTGCGTCAATGGAGGGGTTGAAGCTCAACTCTGGGGTGACATGCGGTTTAAGTTCGATGATCCCCCCGCGGATGTCGACGGTCTTGTCCCGGGGGACTAAAAAGACGGTATTGGGCCTGACCTTCGCTCCGTCGGCTGCCGTCTGGACATCCCATTCCTTAGCATTGTCTGCCAGGCGCGCGAGCATCTGCCCAAAAGCATTTTCTGAGATGTGTTGAGCCACAAAAATTGTAATTGGTAGGGGGGGAAGGGCCCCAAAGAATTCCCGAAGTGCCTGAGGGCCGCCAGCACTCGAGCCGATGATCCATGCGTCGGGTACATGTTTATTGTCGGCTTCATCTCTCTTGGAATCCAACTCACTTGTCAGGTCAGGAAGTGACTTTCGTATTTCTTCGACGGTGCGATTTCGCCAGGAAATGCGATCGGCCTGGCTCATTGCAAACAGATCTTTCTCATGCATGAGGCAGATAGGTTCATCCCGGCCCATCATGTCCATTACGTCAGCGCAGTCGACGATCGCCGGATCGCTCATATCGATGATAAGGATGTGAGCATCGGTCGAATGCAAGGTGCCATTTCTGATGGTGGTGAGGTCGTACTCTTTCAACGGACCTACCAGAGGGCCCAGCAACTCTGTGATCAAGGCCTTCTGGACTTCATTGGTACTTACGATTCCGACTCTCATACGGCGACCTCTTTACGAACAGTTTGCGGCTTAACTTTCAAGACTGCCTGTTCTACTTTTTCGAAATTGCATGGCTTGTTGACGTACACGTTGACGCCGGCCTGATACGCTTTTTCCTCTAGCCCGGTACGAGTGGTAACCATGATTATCGGAACGTCGTTGTATTCTTTCCGGCGCCGGATTTCTTCTGTGAATTCGAAGCCGTTCATTCGAGGCATTTCAACGTCGACGATTATCAATTCTGGCATGCGCTCTAGCGGCAGTTGCTGCATCGCATCTTCACCATCTCTAGCGGTGACGACGATGTAGCCCATCTCGGTGAGGTACCGTTCAAGCAGTGTCCGGTATTGACGTGCGTCATCAATTACTAGAGCAATAGGTTTCTGCTCGCGCTTCACTGACCGCACGCGGTTCTGCCGTACCTGGTAGCCGTTTGGACCAGACTTTAGATTGAGTCTGGCCAGTTCCATTACATCCAGAACAAATACCGGTGTGCCATCTTGCTTCTCTGTCTCACCAACAATCCCCCTGGCTTGCGAGAGAATGCCCTCGAGTTTCCGAATGTGGATCTCGGGCATTGACTCAACCTTTTCGACTTCAATTGCGAATCGAATATCCCCTTGCTCGCAAAGGATGAGGGTTGAGTCTGTTTCACGATCACTTGGCGTCCGCAGGTCAGGCATTGCGATCAGATCCGCCAGATTCACTACTTCGTAACGCACTTTCTCGTACTCAACAGTCGCTCTACCATATTTCGCTCGTTCGCGATTAATCGCGGCGGTATCGCTCATGATGACTTGCGTCATGAAGTAGCTTGGGATAGCGAACCATTGAGAACCGGAACTGCACATCATTGCTCGGTTCGATCCGATGGTGAATGGCAATTCAACGGTGAAGGTGGTTCCCTTCCCCAGCACACTGTCGATGATTAATTGGCCCCCGAGGTTGTCTACCGCGGCGGCTACGATGTTCATTCCCACCCCCCGGCCCGACATGTTCGTTACAACAGTTTTGGTTGAGAACCCACTGCTTGTAATCAGGTGCATGATTTGTTTATCAGTGAGATCTTCGTGTTCACTGATGATTTGCTTCTCAATTGCCTTTTTGCGAACAGCGTCAATGTCGATACCTCGGCCGTCGTCCTTGACCGTAATCACGACATGTTTGGCCCTACGGTAAACCGTGATCTCGATAGTTCCAGATGCTGGTTTACCTAGCGAAACACGTTCGGCTTCAGTCTCAATCCCGTGGTCAATTGCATTCCGAAGGATGTGAGTCAGTGGTTCCGAAATATTGTCTTGGATCATTTTGTCCATAATTACGTCTCCACCGACAAAATTGGTGTTGACGACTTTCTTGGTTTCGATGCAGACCTGCTGGATAGCTTGTGTAAGCCTGGGCTTAACGTTTACGAACGGTACCAAGCGAGAGTCGAGTAGATCGCGTTGCAGTCCACTGATGAGCAGGCCCTGGTCCCGCAAAGCATTTCGTTTCTGAAGCGCTAACCCAAAAACCTCAGCAACGGCGCCAAGAATTTCGTCAATTTGAGCACCGAGTGCTACGTGCATAGCCGAAAGGTTTGTGAAGCGTTCAAGGTAAACGTCTTCATTGCCGGCTGAGTTGTTCCGAGTCGTAGGCTGCTGATTGAAGTGACCACGCAACGCCGTTGTGAATTGACCGTGCTGAAGACTGTGAACTTCCAGCATTTCACGTATCGCAGTGATGCCCAGGATCTGATCTTCATTCAAAGCGTCAACTCGATGTCTTACCGCGGTCAATTCGCTCGCTGACTCTCCTGCGTTCTCCAGGAGCCGAAGATCAACTTTCATTTTTTCAGTAGGGGCGACTACTTGTTTTTTAGTGTCTGTAACAATTGGCTGTATACAGCGCTGAAGCATGTCGAGCACGGACCGACTCTGCACCTTCTGATACACCCTAGCGTCATCGAGGCTCTCAATTGAGAAACGGCGTTCGAAGGATTCTATTGCCCCATGGATTTGCGGTTCCGCCGCGATGGATGCCGGCTCTGGCGAGTCAGCGACCTCGGCTACATCATTGAAAGTTTCAGCATGCGAAATTTTTTCGGGCGTGGAAGTCTCGGACTCACGCACGTCTTGGGCATTCGCCTCAGACGAAATTTCTGGTATTTCGACAACGGACGCGATCTCGTGGTTTCCAGCGTCTGCTTGCTCCATATGTGCTGGAAGCCTTTTTGCGCCACCCTTACCTCGGCCGCCTCTTGCCCTTTTTCGTCCGGGTTTTGGGCTTTCGGTTTCATGGAGAGTCGAAGCATTGGCGGTAGGAGTTGCGTCCGCCACAAGTGCATCGCCGCCTGTTGTTTCAACATGCCCACCAACCGGTGTTTCGATTTGGTGTTCCTGTTGCGCGTTACGCCGGTGGTCAGGGCTAAATAGGTATGAAAGATCGATCTCGTTTGAATCTTCTGCGTGCTTCAAGCATTCAATCAATGCTGTTGGAGTTTCGTACGCAATTCCTTGACGCATGACGCTGGTCATTTCAAGGATCGTGCTCAATACAATTCTTACCAGTTCAGCACATTTCTGATCTGGTTCGATAAGGTTGAATGAGATGCTCTCAAACAGAGTTTCCATGGAGTGGGTTATTGCTCCAATGGAATTTGCCTCTGCCATCAGAGCCGCACCCTTCAGGGTGTGCATCTGCCGTTTGATGGTAGCAACCAATTCCGGGTCGTTCATTCTCCCCAGCCAGGCGGTCACGTTGGCCTGGAGTTCTGGGAGGACGTCGTCGGCCTCGTCAATGTAGAACTCGGCTGCAGTTGAGCTATATTCAGGCTCCAGATTCTCCGGCTCGGTATGCATCAACGGAGAAGGGGTCTCTGTAAACGTTGCGTTAAGATCGACAATTCCAGTTTCAGAAGTTTTCGCATGCGAAATGTTTTCTGGAACGGATGGTGATACTTCCACCGCCTCCCGATCGACCAGCACGTCAACCGGAGCTGCTGCTGTGGTACCCACTGGAGCCACGGTTGATACGGGACCATGCAAATACCCCAAGTCGACTTCATTGGAGTCCACGGCGTGCTGCAGGCAGTGGATCAGTGCAATTGGTGTTTCATATGCAATCCCCTGCCGCATCACACTGGTTAGGTCGTGGATGGCATTCAGTACGATTTGCACCAATTCAGCACATTTTGCATCTGGTTTGATGATGCTTAGCGAAATGCTTTCAAAGAAACTTTCCATTGAATGGGTAATTGCGGCGATGGCATTGGCTTCAGCCATCAGCGCAGCACCCTTCAATGTGTGCATTTGCCGTTTGATGGTTGCAACAAGCTCTGGATCATTCATGTTTCCAAGCCAGGCGGTCACGTTGGCCTGGAGTTCTGGAAGCACGTCGTCGGCCTCTTCAATATAGAAGTCAGCCATTTCGTCGCTGTACTCACATTCCAGCGACGCAGCGATTGTTTGGCTAGGCACGACCTGAGAACTGTTGGATACGTCGGACGACTCAACGACCGGACCTTCAAAAGATTTCGCATGCGAAATCTCTTCTGGGTTTGACGAATGATGGTTCACCGCATTTTGAACACTCTCACCATCCTTTTGGGAACGGGATGGGTTTGCCGAAGTTTCGATGACTTCAATTTCTTGGTAATCGGCGTGCACATATCCAGTGCCAATGGCTGCAGCAATCTCTTTCCAGTTCTCATGCAGTGGCGAATCGATAACCCAAGGGAAGTCCTTTTCGAAGTCGCCGAGGTCAATGAGCAGCAGGTTAAGGTTCTCAAGGTCTGCCTCTGCCATTGGTTCCCCTTTGTCCAGGAGAATCTCAAGACGCGATTCAATGATGCCGTAGAGCTCGTGTAGAAGTGCACAATCTGCTGAACCAGATATGCCATGGATCGTGTGGGCAGCCCGACATACATCACGGGTGACGATACGACTCGAGGAGGCCGTGAAGTCAACGAGTACTGCCTGGTAGGTCTGGAACTCCTCTCTGAAGAGTTCGATCAGACCGGCATCAAAAGTATCCGGGATAGCACGCTCCGGACTTTCGCTATCCAATTCACCTTCAAGAATGATGGAGGTATCTTTCAAGGCCGAGGACAGTTCTTGTGGTGTGTTTTCAACAGTAGGAGGGATGATCGAAGGATCTGCATTCTCAAGGAGGGTGGTTTCCAAATCCTTGGTAAAGAGCGCGACTTTTCCACGAGCGGAATACTCATCCATACATTGCAGGCAAACCTCAATCCCTTGTTTGAGGAGATCCTGCGAGCCTACGAAATCGAAACCTTCAGCTGAGGAAAGGCTAGTTACCTTGTCGGCATAGGTCGCTAGTGCCCTGGCGATACGTGAGAAACCGTCAAAGCCGTTCATCTTGGCCGCGATAGATAGTCTGTCAGCTGACTTGAAGAGCGAATCCATTGCTGCACGCTTTCTGATTTCAGGTGAGGCATGCGCCCTTTCCATCGTTGACCTGAGTTCATTGATCTCAGATAGGAACGGGTTTTCCTCTTCAATCAGATGCCCGGCCTGGGCTTCAAACTTTTGAATCAGCTCGTTTTTGTTGACTGTCTCAACATGCGCGATCTTGATGCCCAACTCATAAAGTGAGTGCTCAGACTTCGTCAACAGCTCCGGCGACGGCTCGAGGTTGTCTTTGATTGAGGTCAGGTAGATCTCGATCGCAACCATAGCCCTGGCGGCAAGAGACAGGCTTGGTGAGTGCTGAATCGATCCTTGGTCCAAAAGATTGATGAATGCCTGGCAGGCCCCATTCATCAATATGCTGACCTGCTCTGCACCTACAAATGCCAACGCTGCAGATGCTTGTTGCAAGCTCTGCAAGCCAGCCTGAAGGTCATCAGGTCCCGTACCGCCATCAACGTGTTGTGTGATCAGCTTGCGCGTCTGAGCGAGGGCAGCGAGCCCTTCTGAGATCACTATCGTAATTACATCAGGTTTGACCCCAACAATATTCAGTGCACGGATTGCCTCATTGGATTCAACGCCGTTGATTCGTTCATCCAGGAAAAGGATGTCGGTCAACAAATGCTCGACCATTCCAGGGTCGTCGAAGCAACTGGAGCTATGGATATGCTCAACTCTTGTCAGCGCCTTGGTCGCCACACCTGCCAGTTCGTTTTCGTTGACCATGTAGAGCACACTGGTCACGTGCCTAATGGCTGTTCGGTAGTTTTCAAACTGGGTTTCGAAGATGTCCTGGTTCTTACTAGAGCGCGCACGCCCCAGTGAAACCATTGCTGTTTCGAGCAATGGTTTCAGCTCTCCGGATATGTCGGCAAGGGTGGTTGCTTGAGAGCTTTCTATCCGGCTTTGCAATTCAGCCAGGGAGCCGAAGTCGACAGTTTTGCGGACATTGAAAACAGCAAGTGCGTCAGCAACTTCAGTCGAGAGCTTCGTAGACATGCTAAGCACCGACAATAACGACTTGAAGCGATTGACGCCGAGCGTTTGCTTTGCGCCCTCCTCCCCATCGGACTCGGCACGTTGAATGGCTACAGAGAGCATTCGGAGCTGGGAAAGCGTATTGCCGGCACTGCGAATTGCACCGGACCCGAGCGCGTCGGTGAGGCACTCGCCTATCCACCAAAAACACCCAACCTCTGGATCATTGGTGACTTCTTGAAGTTCGCGCAATGTCGCTTTCATTGAGGTCAAGGCGAGCTTGCTGTGGTTACTTATGTAGGTGCTGAAGGCTTCTCGAAATTTCTTTGGTGCGCGATTGAACACCTCGTTACGCGTGGCCTGGGTGCAGTCGCGATCCTTGAGAGGTGGGTCAACGAACACAAACTCAATGTCTGGAGGGAGCAAATTGTCCTCCTCCAGTAGTGGCACGTTGCGCATTTCTCTCAATTCGTTGATTGGCTTGGAGAGAATGCCTGCGCTATCAGGTGCACCGTCAATAATCATTTTGACGTAGTTCGGAATTGTGAGTAACCCGCTCAAGACTGAGAGCAAGGCCTGCTCAATCTTCACCGCGTCCAATTGATCTTGGCTGATGTTGTTCAGTATGACTTTTATTTCGAGCGCGAGAGCAGCCGCTCCAATGCATCCCACAACAGCCAGCGAAGAATGAATCAGGGTTACCTCACGAGTGAGGGTATTGAATGCCTCAGCTTTGATTGATTCTTGCTTCTCAAACCATGGCCGCTGTGCGTCAGACGGAGGGCATGCAAGCTCCTTCATCTTTTGGTGATAGATGTCCAGGGCTGATTTCGATACATCCACCCCCTTTTGAATCGGTGGACGCAACCATGAAAGGTGGGCTGTTCGAAGATTCTTGGACATTATGAGGACCTAACAAATACGTTTATTTGGCTGTGGTGGACACGTGTCATAGCTGGTGTTTTCCAGCCAAGTGTTTCCGCGGGAGCAGTGATGAGATAGCCCCCGACGCCGAGCATTGAGGCGAGACGATTTAAGATCTCGTAGCGCGTTTCCTCGCGGTAATAAATCAGCATGTTCTGCGTGATCACCACGTTAGGTTTCAATAGCTGTACGGGTCGGTCCTGTAGGATGTTGTGCTGCTCGAACTTGACCATGCCTTTAACCCAGGGATGGAACCGCATCCGCTGTTCTGGCAGGAGTCCTGCTAAGAGCGAGCTGATGTTTGGATGTTGCTTGTAAATGCCGAGCTTTGCCGTCTTGATGCAGACAGCCGAAATATCGGTGCCAAGGATCTCAAAAGTGTCGTGGCCTGCTGCATAAAGCGCGGCAGCGATACTGTACGGCTCCTCCCCTGTCGAACATCCGACGGAGAGGACTTTAGGGTGGGATAAATTTTGACAGATCTGACCAATTTGCTTCAGAGCAGCTGGTGAGCGGAAAAATCGGGTTTCATGGTTTGTGGCCAGGTGCAGGATCATGGACCAGTGCTCTGAGTCCAACAGCCCTCTTTTAGCCCGAGTCGCGAGCGTTTCAAGGGTTTCACCCAAAGACTCGGCGTACCCGGTTAGCGCATGCTCAAAGGCAATCTGCCGGCATTGATCGATCTCAATTGAAAATCGGGACTCGATGGAAGCCAGCCATTCATGCAGGGCGGAGAGGCCTATTTCCGCATCGAGGTTTTCCATCATCAGGCCTTAGCAAATTGAACAATGGTCTGCTGCAGATCTTGAGCTTTTGTATTCACGTTATGGATTGCGTTTGCGGTTTGCTCGCTTGCTGCACCGCTTTCGGAGCTATAGTGTTGGATTGAGCCCATAGTCTCGTTGACCTCATCCGACTTGGATTGGAGGGAATGTGTCTCCTCCTTCACCCTGCTCATACCCTGTGCCAAGTGGGTCGTCATTTCGTTGATATCACCCAGCGCGTCTTGTGCGGTGTTTGAGCGATTACGAAGCGATTCTGCTTCCCGTTGCAAAAGGTCGACCGCCGATTGCGTTTCACGAGCAGCCTCGTTCATCTGCTTCAGGAGCATCCCGATCTCGATCACTGCCTTTTTGGCCTCAGATGCAAGGCGACCCATAGCATCGGCGGATTGCGAGATACCACTTGAGACTTTCTTGTCGCCAATGTTGCCGGCAATGATTTCTGCGTTGTAAGAAAGAAGGGCTGACTTCTGCGAAACGTCGCTTACTACATCCGAAATTTTCTCCAGGTTTTGGAAGCTTTCGATGAGGTTTTTCGAGCTGTGTTGAATAGCCGTTGTCTGCTGCTGAAGTGAAACGATGCTGTCGTGTACTCGGCTTACGGCATCAGTTCCCGAGCGCACACGCTCCAACACGTCACCTGAAGTGATTTCCGTGTCGATTGTCAGCCTCTCGATCTGGTTGATGAACCTGAGCATTCCAGTGATCAGGGAGGTGATGTGGTCAACGGCTTTGCCTTGGGCATCTCGGTTCTGGCCAACGTTCCTGTCCGTAACCATCGCCTGCTCCGTGGCAGTCGATAGATCCAAGATAGTTTCACGGACCTCATTCAGGATCGAATTGAACTTACTGAATACGATGTTTAGGGCCTTGGCGATTTCTCTCGTGGAGTCGTTGTCTTCGGTCAGTACGGTACTCAACTCGCCGGAGTAAACACGGTGAATTTCATCGAGTAACGTTTGCAACTCCCTGGATTTTTTCTGGGTGAGTACTTCGAGATTTCGCCCCTGAATCTGAATCCGTGAAGTCTGGCTGTTGGTAATTGTGCGCATCATCATCATGGCAGCAAACGCCAATAGGATTGTAATCGCGCCCAACCCAGCCACTGCGGTCGCGCCGTATGGGCGGCTTTCCGGAAGGGCTTGTACCGAGGCAACCAATGTGGACGCTGCTGACGAAAGCTTTTCCCGAGCGGCCCAAATAGTTTTCGCATGCGGAATGTTTTCGCTGGCGCTACTCGAGCTATTTATGGTTTTCACCATCAGCCTTTGCACCGACTTTGCGTCAGTGAAGCTCTTACTCAGTTGCGACATCAGAGCTTGTTCTTTAGGAAGTGATGCTCCCATGGCGGACAAACTCGACACGTACTCACCAAAACTGCTTTGGGCCGCACTCAATATGTCGGTGTTGATTCCAGAGTCCATTGAGATTGCGCTGACGCCGTCTTCCAGTACCGCTACTGCTTTTGTCAGTTGTGCCTTTAGTGCCGGGCTTGCAGAAGAGCTTGGCAATTCAGCCAGAGCCATTTTCGCTGCGCTGAGCGCTTCTTTGGCGACACTCCGGGTTTCCGAAAGGTTTCGTGAGAACTCGCCAGTGGCTCCGCGTTGGCTCAGGATTTGGGATATAGATGGTGCGAGTTCATCCCAGTTTTTCTGAAAGGCTTCAAGGTTACGCAGAACGCTATCTGGTGCTGCTGGGAAGCCTCGCACAGGATCACCGTTCCGTATTGCCGATAAAGCCCGTTCAACAGATGAATCCAGGCTTTCCATTTCATTTGTAT
This sequence comes from Pseudomonas sp. NPDC089569, assembly GCF_050280625.1. Taxonomy (NCBI): domain Bacteria; kingdom Pseudomonadati; phylum Pseudomonadota; class Gammaproteobacteria; order Pseudomonadales; family Pseudomonadaceae; genus Pseudomonas; species Pseudomonas sp. NPDC089569. Next base: position 40,671 of record NZ_JBNNVQ010000012.1, on the reverse strand, counting down.
ATGCACTGTCGGCTGCTGCGCGTTCAGCCAAGTAAACGGTTTGCATGCCTTTGGTTTGGGCGTCGTATGCTTGCGTGAGCAGATAATCATTGTGCTCACTGTCCTTAATGAAGTGGTAGCCGGTGTAGGCTGCGCCGGCACCGGAAAGAAGCAACAGAGCTGCGGTCAGGGGAACTAGGGAGAAATTATTGCTCATGCTTTCCTATCTCTGGTGTGATCACGTGAGATCGATCTTTTGAATTTTCGAATCGGATGCCAGCGCTTGGATATCAATCAAAGCCCATGCTCTGGAGCCATCTGTGACTGCTCCGCAAAAGCACGCACCGAGGCCGGGAGGGATCTTTATTTCAGCGTCTGCGACATCCTCCAGCTCTCCAGAAGGAACGAAGCACACCAGCTCATCGACGACTATTGCCAGGTTTCCTACTGTTGCATCGCCTTTAACAAAAAGTGCGGAGCTGCGCACCCGTGGGGTGTCCGACCGCGGTATTGAAAGCAGGCGTGCAATGTTGATGAAGGGGATCAGCTCTCGACCAAGTTTGCCAACGCCCAGGAGCCAGGGTTTTGTACCAGGTACTTGAACTAGTTCTTTAGGTACCTCATCCACGGCGAGAAGGACTGAGGAAGGGCTTAGGCAGTAGGTTTCGCCAATTCGGTAACCGGCGAATTTGAGACGACCACTTTCAATGTCATTCATCAAGTAGGTTCTCCAGATCTTCGAGAGCTTTCTTGATGGTTTCGAGGGTGAAAGGCTTAGTCAGATAGATGTCGACGCCGTACAGCAGGCCTTTTTCCAAATCGAAGGGGCTGCTTGCGCTCGATAGCATGGCAATCGGCTTCTTACCCCAATCCGGCCATGCACGCAGGATGCTTACAAGCTTCAAGCCATCAAGGTTTGGCATCTCGATATCAATGAAACATGCATCTGGGCTGTTTGCGCGGATAACCGCGAGCGCCTCATAACCGTCGACCGCGGTAAAAACCTCAATCCCGATCTTTGAAAGGATGCTTGTGCCGAAACTTCGCATGCCCGCTGAGTCATCAACGATGCATACAGAACGGATTTTGGACATTTAGAAACTCCAGTCGTATGCCACTAATAGTGGGTCGCTGGTGGTCCAAATCTGCGGAGTTGACATCAAGGGGGTGGAATTATTTTGTCCGTGGTTATGTTGGTTGCCGTCTGATGGAGGGTTTTGATGGCACCGCGAAATAACCACAGGAACGCATTCGGGAATGACCCCCGCTTCCTTGAACGACTTGCAAAACAAGGGATAACGCTGGGCGGAGAGCCTGAGGTATCTGCTACGGCAACTGAGAAAGCCCCACTGAAGGCTCCCAGCAATTCCACTAAGAGGTTGCAAAAGGTTCAGGAAGCGAACAAAGAGAGCCGGCTGGATAGCCTGGTCTACAACCCGGAGACCAATAGCCTAAGTGCCCTCTTCCCGGTGGCGATGTTGCTAAGTCTCAACATAATGCTGCGGCTTCATGATGCTCAAGGCACGGGGTTGAAAAGGACCTGGCAGAAGCGGATTGAGGCGTTGATGTATGAGCACAAGGCAACTTTTGACCAATGGCGAGCTGCAGCCACCTTCCCACTAGTGATCGAAGAAATCTACATCACCGCAGAATCAAGCCTGCTCGACCAGGAAGCTGTTTCGGCGGGGTGTAAGCCAATTATCGATGCCTTCGTGAAGAACGGTTTCCTCCCCGATGATTCCCCTGAGTATGTTGCTCACCCAATTCCCTATACCGAACGCGGCCCTTCAGCTGGATTACTCATCCGTTTTCGTCCATCCCCAAGGCCATGGGGGTTGATTCAGGACGAAACAATTTCGCATGCAAGAACCATGGTTTCTTGAATTATCCAAGCGCTCGGGTATACATGTGTATCGGATACACGTTTTAAGCGAGGATACACATGTATCATTCAGACCTGGCCAAGCAGGCCACCTTGGGAATCAACAAGGTGAAAACGGAATTGCGTCAGGTCCCGGTGGATCTGATCCGCCCGGGAATTTGGCAGCAACGTACTTATTTCGCTGAGCAGGCTCTTATTGAGCTCGCTTCCAGTATGAAGCAGTCTGGTGGAAATATTACGCCCATAGTTCTCGCACCTAACCATGACGGAAGCTACAGCATCATCTCTGGTGAGCGCCGTTGGCGTGCAGCACAGATGAATGGCGACGACACCCTCAAAGCTCTTGTAGGTGGTTACAATTTTGAGCAGGCTACCTACATTGCAGCTGCAGAGAATCTCCAACGCGAAGATTTGAATCCTATTGAGGAAGCGACCTCATATCTGGCGTTGAAGCAACACACCGGACTGTTGGATGAGGAGATCGCTGCCCATTTTGGGAAAAGCAGGTCCCATGTATCCAATTACATTCGCCTACTGTCACTTGATTTCCAGGTTAAGGATGCCCTAATTCATGGCAGGCTTTCTTTTTCCCAAGCTCGCCCGCTATGCACGCTTCAACATCATTCGCAGCAAAGGAATATCGCTTTAGAAGCTCTTCAGAAGGATTGGAGTGCGCGTCAGATCAGCGACGCTGTGTCCAAGATCATCTCTAAACCAAAGGTCAAGGTCTCAGTTAGGACTGATGCTGATATCAAGCGACTAGAACGGGCTATTTCAGAGGCGACAGGGCATCCATGCAAGGTGCTGAAATCCCCCAAGGGCGAGTGGCAGATTGCGTTACAACCCGGGGGCGATGACCAGTTCATTGGCCTTCTCGAGAAGCTTGGCGTTGAAACTGATATGGATTTGAAAATCTGAGAGTTGTTTTCTCACTTTTGGACCATTCCTTACCCACTATTAGTAAAACATCTACGGATTTGCTTTATGCCCTTCCCCAACCCACCAAAGCTTCATGCCAATGCACATGACCACTCCATTGGTGCGGATGGGGTTAGCAAAAAGACTCTAGGCACATTCAGCATGCGGAATTTTTTCAAGCTCAGCTTACTGGCAGCAGCCCTGGCCCTTGCCGGTTGTGTTGGCGGTACGAACAAACCCGTTGAGTTGAGTACCCTTGGGCCCCAGAGCCAGTATGACCAGCAGATTCAAGACTCCCTTGGAGAACAGCGTACAACCGAGGCGCAGATGTTGTATCAGCGCCGGTTTAACGATTTTCAGAGCCAAATTAACGAGCTTGAAGAAAAGCGGCGGAACCTCGACGCGGCATTAAACCAACGAGCATACGAGAGCGGAAGTGCTGAGGCTCCTGCATCGTCATCGGAGGCTGGCAGGATTCGCGAGTACCAGGAAGCCGCCAGAGCCTCCCAGTCACGCGTTGCGGAGGAAGCGTCCAAGTACTCCATCCAACAGTCTCTCATTGAGAATAAGCGCGACAAGGCCATACTGGAGGCCGAAAGCCGAGCAGCAAAGAGGATCTCAGATATTGAAATCCAGTCCTCTAAAGATCTGCAACAGACAGAAGACCGATTGCGTCAAGATATTGACGGTCGTAAGAGTATTGATTCGGCAGCTCGATTAGAGGAATCCAAAAAGTTTGATGAACAACGAATTACCCTTTTGTTGGCCAATGCTGACGCTGAGCGGCAGGCCAATGAGAAGCTCACGTCCGAAACCAATGCACTAACAAAAATTCGAAGCGAGTCCGAAGGCAGGATCGCCGATTTAAGTCGGCAGATTACAACCCTACAGGCTCAGCTCCAGCGAGCCCAGGCAGACGATGGTCGGGCGATTGCACTTCAGGAATCTAAAGTTTCCGGAGCAGCAACAGAGTCCGAACGTTTGGCAGGAATCTCACGTCAGCTCAAGTCTTCCACTGCTGCGGCAAATGTCACTGCTACTGCGCCAAGCAGTGAATTTGTCCAGGCCAAAGAATCTGAGCTTTCACGCGTTCGGACAGATGCAGAGTCTCGGAAGACCCAGAGTATCGCGGATGTTAACGCCCGACTGGCGCAGGAAAAGAACGACATAATTTCGCATGCGAGAACCGAGATTGCCTCTATTTCGTCTCGCACCGAGATGGCAAAAGCGAACGTCCTGGCACCTGTTGTGACTGGTCGAGCGGTCTATGCCGACAATTACTCAGCTACGGCGGTTAAGACCCCTACTCCGCCTCCGACAAGCTTGGCTCCGCAGCGTAAGCCAGCCCCTTTAACAAGTAGCCAGGCCAAGGCCCCAGTACTGACTATTTCTCGTTTTGAGCCGAAAATTAATCAGCATTCATCTCAGCTATCCAACGACGAAATTGGTGGCGCGGTGATTGCTGGCGGGGAGGGGATTTCTCCCCCATCTCCGCAGGGGGTTGCCGCACCGCTTCGAGTTGCTGCCAAGTCTCGATCTGTTTACGAGGTGTTTTACGTCTACAAGGATGAGTCCAGCTGGACTAAATTCCAGCAGTACCTCCAAGCATACGGCATAACCGAGTTCTATCCGTCCCGGAGCAACAAGACAGGCGAGTTTTTCATTTATTGTGGTCGCTACTATGATGAAGACGAAGCGGCCAGTCGGATTACCTTCCTCAACAAGACCACAGCAACCCACCACGCAAAGGTTCGCCAAACCCAGGTCCCTTTGTAGCGTGTTCGTTTAAGCGGAAACCAAAAGATTTCGCATGCGAAATCTTTTCAACATCTCAATCTGTTTCTACTAGCCACTCGCCGCGAGAGAAATTTCACGGCGGGTTTTCGCTTGCAGAATTTCTGGGGCCCTGAACAAAACGTGCAATGCGGGTTTATATTTTCAAATTACACGCATTGCGTGTGTTTTGACTTGAAAAGTTCCGCCATGCAGTTAAAGTGAGCTGGACCATTCAAGGAGCCAAACAATGAGCCGCAAACGACGTAACCGGGGTCGAGGTAAGATCATCGTTATCACCAACCAAAAGGGTGGTGTTGGCAAAACAACGATCGCATACCATTTGCTCTGCTTTCTTTATGATGCGGGTTTCAAGGTGTTGGGGATTGATCTTGATGGTCAGGGCAATTTCTCAAGCCGTTTCATGTCAAAGGAAGATCGCATTGGCGGTTACCGTGCTGTTCACATGTTCAATGCTGAACCAACCCCATTCAAGCCACTGGTTACGCCGTATGGCCCGGACCTGATTTATTCGTTGAACCGAGACGTTGAGTTGTTCCAGGTTGAATCGCTCCCGCTTTTCGATGCTGTCAGCGCGTTCAACGACAAAATCGACGGCCTTTGCGAAGAATACGATTTCATCGTTGTCGATACACCGCCGTCTTATGGAAACAAGATGGCTGCAGCATGTGTGGTTCAAGATTTTCTCTTTGTACCGGTAGAGCTTGCGGCGTTTGCCGTCGAAGGCGTTGTGAGCGTCGTCGAATCGGTTAAGGAAATTGGGGCCATGATTCAAGAAGAGATCAAGATCACTGGCGTGATCTGCAACAAGCTTCGGCATGTGAACTCACACCAACAAGCACTCACCGAAATGCGGAATGAAGCAGGTGTGGGCAATATGATTCTGAAAACCAACCTGGTGAATCGAGGCGCAGTTGATGATGCTCTTCGCGATGGCGCCCCGGTTTGGCGCCGGCGTACCTCCGGTGCTGAGCGCACTACTGCAAAAGAGATGACAGCCCTTATGTCTGAAATGGCGGGCCTGTGTGGAATTAAAGTATCGAGCAAAGGAGCTTCGAAGTGACAGAAGCTAAAAGTGGTAAGAAGAATCTAACCGGCATGCAAGGTATTAAAGACCTTGCAACTTTGCAGAATGCTTCCCAAGAAGACAAGATCCTTCTACTAACAATTGACCAGATTTTGGTTAAGAAGCAGGTACGTCGGAGCTTCCGAAAAATCGAGCAGCTTGCACAGAGCTTCAGAACCGAAGGTCAGCAATCACCGATTATCGTATCGCCGAAAGACCCCAATACAGGAAAGTATGAACTCCAGAAGGGTGGACGACGGGTAAAGGCGGCAGAACTCATTCCAGGGTTTACGCTGAAAGCCATTGTCGACTCAAAGGCACGAAAACGCTCGGATCATAAAGCATCTCAGGTAATTGAAAACATCCAGCGTGATGACTTACTTCCTCATGAGCTCGGTCAAGCTATCCTTGAAATAAAGCAAGACATGATTGAGGAAGGCGAAAAGGCTACTGGCCGGGCGCTGGCTGAAAAGTTGGGGGTACCGGAAAGCTATATTTCCAAATACCTCGAAATTGCCGACATACCTGATGACCTCGCTGAGTTGATCGAAGACGATATCACCACAGATAGCGATCTCATTCACGGGCTAAAACAGATATATGTTCGCTCACCTGTGATCTATAGGGAGTTGATCGCGCGAGCTCGAAGTGAGGAGGAGGGCGGTGTTACGCGCCAGGTGGTACGTGAACACCTGAAAATTGCTAAGGGTCAGGCCGAGGTAATTCTTTCACCTGAAGTGCTGGCAGCTAAACAGCGAGAGCAAAAAGAGGTCCAAACAGCTGGTGAAAACAACACTGCAACTCAGTCATCGGCTGTGCAGATTCAGCAGCCAAGCTCAGGGACTACTCAGGCGGGGAATACTGAAAACATTTCGCATGCGAAAACTTCAGGTGATCAGCAAAATAATGGGGTTTCCGATCAGCCAGCTTCAAACGTCACTTCCATTGTAAATGGTAAAAAACCTGCAACTCCCTCTGTCGATCCTGCAGGTACACAACCTAGGGAGCGGCGGCTTGGGAAGAACGAGACGATGGAAATCGTGCCAGCAGATCTCGTTATTGGCATTTCCGTTTCCTTCCCCCAGAAAGTCCTGTGTGGCGAACTGCTAACGCACAAGGTACTTGGTGACCCAAGCAAGGCCTGGGTTTCTGTAATCGATGGTGGTAAGCAAATCGAAAAAATTGTTGCGGTTGACGACATCACGATCATGAGCCTCGCAAAGATCGCACGTGACGACTGAAAGATTTCGCATGCTAAAAAATCCAAGCCGCAGTGATCACTGCGGCTTTTTTATTTGTATTTTTGGCTGTTTTTAGGACATGACGTTCTTGAATTGAACGTTTTCTACAGCTACCTTTGAACTGTACTTCGTGATCTTCCTGCATCAGAGCCTTTCTCTGTTGCTGATCACAACCTTTTCTACTCGACGCTTTTCGTCAGATAGTTAAGGGGTTTTTTTCATCGGTGACACTTCACCCATGAGATGGACCACTGTGTTTCGTTTCATGGATTTCATGACCCTTGGTCGTGATTTCCTTCTGGATTTCATAACCACCGGTTTTGATCTCCAGGCTTCACCCGCTCTTTAAAAACTGTCTTGTTCTTTAGGTTGTCTTCCCTATGGATTTCTTCCTGCGACCTCGCGTTTGATGTTTACATCATTCACTATCTCGCTGTTCGCCTACGTTCAGTTTGTCTTTTGTCCGTGTCCGGTCTGCGTGTTTTTGGTGTTTGTTGTGCGCCCTTTGCACTCATCATTCGTCATCAACTTGTTGCAGTTCGACGTCCTTGGTATTACTCCTACTGAGCACAAACGTGAAATCAATTCATGTTTGTGCGGTTTTGTGGTTCTCTTCGAGAATCACTCAACATAGGCTGAAGCCACTGACCTTGCCTCCTAAATCGCCGCTGCTCTGTACCTTTTGGTACATGATGCGCAGGTTTAAGTTTCATCGTCGCGTAACCTCATTTGCGTCTCGCACGCATGAAGTTTTTGCTACCGCCCGTGTTAGCCCCTGACAACTGTCTAGGGCACCCTCGTAAAGCTTGCTTGCAGGCTTTAGGAAGGGTGTCCTTGACACGAAACTCCAGAAAGCCCGGCGCATCGCATGTGCCGGGCTTTTTGCATTTGTGGACATCGTGTCCTTGAATCTTTTAGAAAACCTCAGTAGCGTCAAAGGTGATCTATCCGCCAGTTTTCGCATGCGCTTTTCGCATCGAACGCTGACGAAGATTCCTTGCGCAGCTTTTCTGCTTGAGGGCTCTTTAACAACTTGCATTCACGTAACACACAACCCACTAGGGCACGCCAAAGCCCTACGGGACATGGCTGCCTCTTTTTTCCGAAGGAGAAAGCTATGTCAGGTAAAGATGAACGTCCTTCATTGAGGGAAGAGGTTGATCCAATGATCGAGCAGCATGGTTGGTTAAACGTCATTGAGCGTTTGGCACCCATGTTTGGCCCGGCAATTGCCAACCTAGGTCATCTCGTCGACTGCCCGTTTCCTAATCGTCATCGTAATGGTGGTGGTCGGGAAGATTTTCGGTTTTCGGCTGATGCAGACTATGAGGGAAGGTCGATTTGCTCCTGTAACCAGGACGGATGGGCGCCAGTAGACTTGTTGATCGAAGCCGGAGTCGGCAGTAATTTCTCTGCAGTTTTCCGCGAAATCAAAAAGGCCTACAAGGGTACTGCCAAATACGAGTCCAAAGCTGCACCAGTGGTTAGGCGGGCTCGCCCGAACATGACCCTGGAAGACGCGAATAGGGCAAGAAAACAGCTGATGAAGATAGTCAAGGATCTTCTACCGCTGAATCACCCTGATGCACGAGCTGCTCGTTTGTATTTCAAGCGCCGCGGCATTCCTCTCAATAGTCGTATCAACGATGTTAAGTTCCATCCATGCCTTCCCTATAACCAACGCAAGACGGTTAATGGGGAGATTGTGCTGGAGCTCGTTGGGACCTTCCCAGCGATTGTAACGGCGTTCCGCAATGCTGCAGGTAGGGTGGTTAACCTCCATCGAATCTACATCACTGAGGACGGACGTAAGCTTGATGTCGTAAGCAAACCCAAGAAGATCTGTGCACCAGTGCCAGGTTGGAGGGGGTCCTCTATGCATATCGCTACAGTCGAAGGCTGCAAAACACTGCATGTCTGCGAAGGTGTTGAGAAAGGCTGGGGAATTCATTTGGCATTCGAGGAATCGGTGCAAGCTGGCAACAGCTGCACCACGTTACCTGGAATGCTGGTGGACTCAGCTAAGTACGACGACATCGTGTTGTGGTCAGATCATGACCCCTTCAACGAAGCTCGTGATAAGGCTGGAGACGGGCAAACCTACATGTATAAGCTCTTTCTTGAGCTCATGCGTCAAGGTAAGCGAGTGTGCCTCATGGTGCCGGATACGAACCCCACGAAGGAAGCAAAGGGTCCTGATTGGGAAGACATAATCGTCGCCGAAGGTGTGCTTGATATGCCCATTGATGACCGTTTTGATTACCTGCGTACCCGTGCCATCAGTGGCGGTGTGTTCACACCTATGGGACATGTGAAGAAGCGCTCGAATGAGTGCATCCAAGCTGTTTCTGAGGTGGCGTGAATGCTGAGAAAGACCCGACGAGCATATTTGCTCGCCGGGTTTTTTTTCGCCAGTTTTCATGTCATAGAACAGAACAGTTGCTAGGCCTGGCTGAAATTTTTGAGCTCTATTTTGACTTGCCCCATGGTGTTGCATACGTGACGATTTGATTAAGGGTACTCGCGTTCGGGTTAAATCGAACGGGAGGGGAGGGCAGCACAGTGGCACTTCAAGGTATGCCGGTGGTCGTCCGTCGTCGTCCTGGCTCGCAATATCCAATGTCAACCCGGTCCCCAAACTTGGATTCCAGTACCAGCCAACTGAAGGTGCTTCTGGCACGACGGGTATGCGATAGATTCCAGTGAGTCGAAATTTGCCGCGTGCACAGTTGTGCAAAAAATTTGGAGGGATGATGCAACTACGCTGCTATCGAAATCAGTTTCACTCCTTAGTGGATGCTGCTGAGTTTGCCGTCTTCAGGGCAGAGTCAAAATACGTCATGGGCGTCTCAGTAAATGGGGATGAGTATTTGCTGCTGCCGGACCGACTGAGTCTCAAACAGCTGTTGAGTTCTGTGCCGGGATTGATGCGGGTGAGCCGCTCCGTCCTGGTTGCTCGCCGGCATGTTGAAATGGTGGCAGGAACTGGGCATGAACGGTGCGTCCATGTCGCAGGGAAACACTACAAGCTTTCACGGGAAGAGCTTTCTGAACGTTTTGAGTCAGCGGCTATTGAGAATGCTCAAGTATTTCTCGTCGAGCAGAATCGAGTGATGGCTATTTCAAGAAGCCGCGTGATGTGGAGCCTTCCAGTAAGGGTAAGGCTCACTCACCTCGAGCGGATGTTGCCGGGCCTGATGCGTCTCAACCGATCCGTGCTCGTTGCACGTAATCAGGTTGAGTGTGTGACGTTCAGCTGTGACGAACGACGAGTCCACGTATTTGGGATGGTGTACAACCTTCCGCAGGAGGTTGATGAAGTGCCTTTTCAAATAGCTGCAACAGAAAACTCCAAAGAGCGCAGCGTATTGTTCAGCTCTCTGAGGTACCAACCTGGTCATCCCGGGCTGCCTCTAATTTCTATCCAGATGAACTCGCACGCCATGGGCGCATAGTCGAAGAACCTGAGTATTGTCTCGCTTGACGGCCGTTCTGGCATACTGTAGAAAGGACATGTCCCATTTGCCCTCTATGAGAGCAGACCTGAACTACGTCGTTGTCTTTCTTCGGTGTTTTTCGGGGTGTAATTCGAGTCACTGCTACTGCAGGATTTGATGAGCACAGACATTGTTGGAACCATTTTGGAATCGTCGTTTTTTGACCGTTCCGCATCTGAGATACCAGGCATTTCCTGTTACGTTCGCGTTCCAGTAGATTTGCCCCAGGATCGTGTATCTCCGCCATATCGACTGCTTTTTCATATCTCTCGATCAAGGCACCTCCGGCTAATAGCCATCCCCTGCACGGGTACTCTTTTTGAGCTTATCCCTGGTGCAGTCAGGGATATAGGAGGATCTTCATGACTTACGAAATTAAGATTGTTTCAGCCCCTCCTGTTTGGGAAAGGCCTTCTTCTGAAGCTTTTGAGACCGCGAAAGCGAACTTTTTAGCAGGCGAAGATGACGATCAGTTCAAAGCTGAAGAACAACAATCCGAAGACCCAGTCTTCTAAATCAAAGAATTCCTTCGGGGGCAAACACACTGCCTCCGGGTTAGTCGTGCGCGCCCAGTATAGGTGAGAGCATGACTTCATTTCTAAATCCTGCGTACATCTTCAACTCCGTTGCGGATGATTTCGTAATTAATCTTTCGCCATCGCAAATCCTGAAGTCTCAGGTTTGCATGCGTTCACTTGGATACTACCGCGCCAAAGTTAAACCCCAAGCGACACCTCAGAATCTTGTGTTTGGCTCTGCCTTGCACTGGGTGATTGAAGGTTTCATTAAGGGGTACATCGATGAAGCGGATATGGAGGGTCTGTTCGCCCGGAAGTTTCACGATCTATCCGTTGGCAAACTGATCAGTATGGCCAAATCCAAATCTCGAGAAGTAACTGAGGTCATTGGTAAGAAGCTGGCTTTGCAGTTCCCAGCCTTCTTCAATAATCTTTGGCTTCGGCCTGTGATCATTGAGGGGGCGTTTAAGCTTGAGATAGGTCCAAATACCTTTATCAATCTGGTTATAGACTTTGTTGGAATAGCCGAAAAGCAAATCATCTGCCCTGAAACAGGGAAGTTATTAGCTGACATCGGTGACACCATCATCCTTGACTGGAAGACGGCCGCCACTAAAGAAGGACGTTTGTTCGCTCGGTATTCCTTGCAACTCACGTACTACTGGGAGGCAGTGAGGTTGGCCTGTCAGCAGCTTGGACTCAGGGAGCCAAAATTGTGTGGATTCGCCTCCGGGTTGAAGCCAAACATGACGAAGCTTGAATCTGAATCCTTAGCTAACGCTGTGTGGACGCCTATTCAATGGACATCCAGAACTCCTAGTGATATCGAAGAGGCTTTCGATATTGCAAGAGGTGTGGCTGCTCGTATACGCCGCGGGGAATTTCCTCGCGAGTCGGGTGCGGCATACAACTCACCGTGTGACAGTCAATCCGGAAGGTGCGACTTTGCAGGTGTTTGTCTCGAAGGTTCATTGCGTGGCTTTAGAATTCCAACCGGGTACACAATTGCTGACCTGGTCTAATCATTTCCTAACTTGTAGGGCACCACTTGCCCTATGGGAGAGTGCTGCCCATTGGAGACCTTATGCGAGAGTCTTATCTGATGGAGCGGTATGCTCAACGAGCTGTTGATTCGAGGAAAGTCGTAGATGCTAGCCGTGCGCTTGCAAATAGGGCCGTCGCGTCCTATTTGGCAGAGGGCGAGTACCTGTCTGACGAACTCAAAAGACTTCGGTTCATTGATCGGATGAAATACATCGCTGCAAACTCTGAGTTGATTATCAGCTCGGATGGTGTGGAGGGTATAAATATTGTGTGGTGCCCCAATTCTCAAGTGCTAACCCATCGTCTCCTTTCCGAGAGTATGCGAAAAAGTTTCGAGGGTAGGCCGCATTATTTGGGCAGTTGGGTTCGCAACGTTGCGCCTTTCCAACGTGATACGTTGAGAGAGGAGCTCGTGGCCCGCTTGGAAAAGCGGGTTCAAGAGCGAGTCCTAAAACAAAATCAGCTTGCAATCATCTTCGAAGAAGAAGATCGCAGCGTTCCGCAGTTCCTTCAAGCGAAGGGCTAAATCCAGCCCCTCGGGCCGGAAGTTAATACTTCCGGCGGGACGCCCTGGGAGTGTTATTCACTTAACACGCGACGGCGTAACTAATGGAGGTCTGTATGACGTACATTAAAAACCTGATGCTGGTTATCATTTCAGCAATCATGGGTACAGCTTCTGCCTCCTTGTTTGAAGGGTGGTCAATAACCGAGCAACGAATTGTATTTGTTGTGTCAGTGTTGATGATAGCCGTGATGATGGCTAAATCTTCCCCAAGGAGAAAAAGCAGGAAAAAATCTATGAATAAGAGGCCTCCGGTTAAACGAAAGTCTCGACGTGGTAAAAGAAGAGGCCGTAGCCCTTAAATGAGTAGTATGGAGTCGAAAGAAGCCCATTACTTTTAAGGATATAGCTATGTCATTCACAGTCATTCTTCTAGTGTTATGCGTGGCCTTCGGGTTATTCATGTACTGCGACTACTGCGAAAAAAAGGAGAAGAAACCTTTCTTCCTTTGACACCCTAGAAATAGGGCATGCTTCTTTGCTTCACCCACCAAGGGCCTAATCAACCCTTGGGTTGTTAGGTTCCTTTGTGGTTTCCAGTTCGCTGGTTCTATAAAAATAAAATCTAACTATAAGAGGTGAAACACCATGTTTAAAAATTCTATTCTCGGTATCAAATTGAAGTCCCATGTGACCTCTGTGCCGAAAATCTTCAACGTTATTGCTGGGCCTTTCAAAAGGTATTTCCGTAGCCTCTTGTTTGCTTTGCTGCTAGAGACTATCGGTATGGGTGCCCCTGCGAGGAAGTGGCTTGCTGTCGTGATGTATCCATCGCTGCAGGTCGCGTCCAAGATCAAGTGGGGTATCACTGGCTATGCGTTGTATCTGTTGTTCTTCCGTGGGATTCACATGCCATTTTGGCTTACGGCTTTAAGTCTGTTGACGAGTGTTCTGCTCGTGGTCGCACTGGCTGCTGCCAAGATGGAGTTCCAACACCACGGTTACCTATCCAGCAAATAAGCTGGTGCCGGGCAATTCCACGCCCGGTCTGCAGACGGGCGTTATTTATTTATCTCCCGACTGCAGCGGGTAGGAGAACCATCATGCTGGCATTTCAAGACGGTAAAAAGGCGGCGCAAGAGGGAACCAACCACGACGTGAATCCATATCCGTACTTCTCGCAAGAGGGGCACGCATGGGCGAACGGCTGGTTAGTTGGTAAAGATCCAGAGAATTGGGGCGACCTCGAAGCCCGTTACACCGAAACCGAAACCCAAACCGAGAAACACTAAAACCACCAGGTTCGCCTGGCGGTGGCGGGTCATTAATTTGAACCCGCCGGCGCGGGTTAGGAGTTTTGCTATGTCGAGTATCAAATCGAATACAGCGATGGTCGACCTGACCGGTTATATCGTTGTGATCTTTGGCTTAAACCATGAGGTTACCGCCTGGGAGCTTGGTCGTAAGGCTTCGCTTTCCAATGGTGGCCTCGATAACAACCCCTGGCCTTCGGGTTCGTGGGACCATGATGAGTGGGCCCGCGGCTTTGAGCATGGGCGTCGTTATGACAATCAGAAAGGGACGGATATCGAGACAGTAGCGGTGGTGGAAACACCCCTTGCTTATCCTGTTGAGCCCCTGACTGAGCGTTCGTTCTGGGCTGCTGCCAATGACATGCAGCTTGATCAGCACCTCTCAGTCGACCAGCTTGCTGGCCGGCTGGGGGTCGATGTTCAAATAGTCCAAAGGAGCATGGTTGCTCATCAGTTTTATGATGAGGACGCGATACCGCTTGGTATTCGCGTGGCCAATTAAAAATCAACGGTTCATGTCACCTACCCGGTGCATGGATCAGATGTTGTAGTCCGGATGCGCTCCATGTGGGCGCATCTCCTCCTAGTGAGCTGGATCAAACCTCCGGCTCACGCCGGGTGTTTGCTCGAGATCACTGGTCTCGAATCACACCCGGCTCCGTGCCCGGGTGTTAACTATTTAATGCCCCGGCACGGCGGGTGCGAGGAAATACCCCATGACTAACAACACTCAAGCTCAAGCTCAATTCACTACTGTTGCTGAAATCCAAGCTGCACACCTTTCTGCTATCCGCGATGTAAAAAAGGAAGTGGTGCTTGCTCATGAGCTGTTCGGTTTCTCGGATGAAATCGTAGGTGTAGGAAAGCTTCCAATCGCCATCGATCGTCACCCACTGACTCCGGCCACTCAGGACGATTTCGTGTTCAGCGAAGCTCTGGTTCGCCGGACTCTTCTGAGCATGGCTTGTGGTGACAGCATTATGTTGGTTGGCGAGAAAGGGACAGGTAAAACCTCCTTTGCTACCCAACTGCATGCACGTTTGAATAAACCGATGATTGGCATCACTGGCAGCAACGGTGTTGACGATAGCTACCTGCTTGGTTGCAAGACCATTCAGGACGGTGACGTTAAGGCTGTTGATGGTGTTCTGAGCTATGCCTACCGGCATGGTTTGACCTGCCTGATCGATGAAATCTGCACACTGCGCCCAGGTGTTCTAGTCGGAATCAACGACATCCTTCAGGGTGACGATCTGGTTTCGCTCAAGCACCACGGTATCGACCCGACACTGGACCCGAAAGATCTTCTTTCGATTCAAGGTGGGATGAATATCGTTCGCCACCCCCAGTTCCGTTTGTTCGCAACGGACAACACTGGTGGCAAGCAATCTCGTGATCCCCGCTATGTCGGTCTGAACACGCAGAATGCTGCAGTGCGCAGTCGATTCACTTCCCTTAAGGTGGGCTTTATGACACCTGAAAAAGAAATGAAGGCTCTGAAAGGAGCATCGGTTGCTTTTGCGCACAAGCGGAAGCTGGAGACCTCGGTGAGTGATTTCAATATTCAATCGATGGTTGAATTTGCTTTCCGTTTCCGCAAAGCCTTCGCGTCATATGAGGTAAACGACAACATCTCATTCCGCGAAATTAAGCGTTGGGCAATCAAGCTGATGATGTACGGCGACCTCGATGATTCGTTCGTTGATGCGATCTACACCAACCTGGAAGAGTCTGATCAGGTTGCTGCTATGAATGAGTTCAAGGCCACTTTTGGTCGTGATCTCATTCTTCCTGAGGAGTACTCCATTTCGGTTGCTTCTCAGGCAGACGCGTTCATCAAGCGCAACATCGAAAACCAGAATGCGGCCGCGTAAGGAGAGCAGCAATGTTCTACGTAGTGAACGCGAGAGGTAACTTCCTCGCCGGCTTCGTGCTGGCGGGGGAGAGGTCTGTACGTCTCTATGAAGGCATTAAAAGTGCCGGCATAGTAAAAATAACCAAGAAATTGGACTGTGTTGCTCTCAGTGTTGATGACGCCTGGGAGCGTCTTTGTGAGGAGATCGTCTACGCTCGCGCCGATGGCTATCTTCTCGCGCCTTACGACAGCTCGAATATTGAGGCTCCAACCAACGTGTATCAGGGAGCGATTCCTGAAACGCTGCGAGGGATTTATGCCCACGTAAAGGAGTGCACTGAAGAGCATTTTCATGCAGGTCTTGACCAACTGAAGATTGTTCACGATGTGTTGTCGAAAGGTGGGGCTGGGGTAGAACTCAAGGTGACGGATCGAAGCGTGTTGCTTTCCTCTAAGGAAAGAGACATCAGCTTCGGCCTGGCCGATCTGAGGATGTGGGAAACCATGTCTCTCAAGGCTAAGGAGTTGTGTGAGGAACGTGGCATGTTAAACAGCACCCGACTGCTTCCAAGCGGTAAGGGACTGTGGCGCATGCAGACCCATGAATCTGTATTGGACCTTTACGTCCGGGCTTTTTTAGCTGGTGCGATAGAGGCTGGTGCAGTGATCGGCTTTTCAGCAGATCAAGAATGGAAGTTTTCCGCACAGCGTGCGTTTCACTCCTCTGATGTGGCAACACTTCAGTGGTACCGGGAAAACCCAAAATTTCTGGACTTGGTCCATGGAATAAAGCCTCAAGCCGCTCCAGTCGTAGTAACCGAAGATAACGAGCTGTTCCTCTTTCTCTAATCACGAGTCTCTTCTGAGCCACATCCTTTCCTTGAGCTGGGCAATAACCCAGCTTACGCCGGGTTGTTTGATCCAGTTTCTTGGAACTCACATCCCGGCACCGTGCCCGGGGTTGTTTCTCAATTGCCCTGTGCACGGCAGGGGAGAGGTTGTCTGAAATGAAAGCACTGACAAACGTAATTGCTCGCACCGATGCTGCCCTGAACAAGTTCTGGATTGGCACCGTTTTGCGCGGCTACCACCAGGTACAGGCAGCGAGTTACAGCCGTAAGGCGAGACGACTTGCAAGTATCTCCGTAGCCCAGCCTGCTTATGCTGTAGTACGCCATCAGGCTGCTCGGCATCAGCTCGAAGCTGAGTTGATTGGTGGCATGTTGTGACGTGAAAAATGCTGCCCTTTCGGGGGCAGCATCCTTGCTCTGAGAGTTGGACAAAAATCCAGCTCACGCTGGGTGTTTGTCGAGTTCTTCGAACTCACACCACCCGGCTCCGTGCCCGGGTGTAGATTTTCATGCCCCGGCACGGCGGGTGCGAGGAAACACCATGAACGCAGCTACCACTTTGATCAAAGCAATCTCTAACGCAGTCCTCAAACGCTACCACCGTCAAATGGCAACCTGGTACCGGAAGGCTGCAGCAACTCATGCCGACATCGTCATTCACGCGCAACACCGTGTACCTACGGAGACTCTTCGGATGCTTCGTGGCAAAGCGCAAATGCACTCCCAGGCCGCCAGTGCGATCCGGGTTGGAGAATGATTATGGGAGCCATGACTATGCACAGTGCTCAAGCACTAACCGAAGGTTGGATGTCATTCCTGAGGCTTCAAGCCAGCAACACAGGAATCAAGTTCATCATCGGTGAAAATGAACCGGCGCAAACGGATGGTAAAACCATTTGGATGCCGAGCTTGCCGGTAAACCTCACGAAAGAAGACCTGATCTTGTTCAAGTCCGATGGCTTGCATGAGATTGGTCATATTCGTTGGTCCGATATTCCGTACTACCAGGAGTTTTCTGCACAGCATGGCGAGTTCGCTGGGTTTTTGCTGAACGCAGTAGACGACGTTTTTATGGAAAATAAACAATCCCGTATGACCCGTGAAGCAGAGGGCTATTTCCGGCAATCTGCTGAAATCATGTATGAGCGTAAGCAGTTCCGCGACGGAAGTGCGTCACCTGCTGAAGCTGTGGCCTGCTATACGCTCTGCTACCTGTTTTCTCGTGCATGGAGTGAGTACACCCCCGCGCTTGCGATGGTGACTGTCAACTTCGACAAACACTTCGGTGAGCACGCCGAGAACGTTCGGAACAACCTGGATCAGATTCTCTTCAATGAGTTCCCCAGTGTTCAATCAACACCACATGCCGGTGCGCTTACGCTCCGAATCATGGCGATGCTGAAAGCGCTGAGTGACGAAGACGAGCAGAAGAAAAAGGAAGGGAAGGATGGCCAGCAACCGAAGGACCCAAATGGTGAGAAATCACCGAATGGCGATTCTGGTAAAGGCCAAGGTGGTGGCCAGCCTGAAGAGAAGAAGCCCGAGCAATCCGGCAGCAACTCTGACGGAAAGCCTGGTGAAAAGGGTGGCAAAGGTGACCAACAAGGCAAATCGCAGCCTCAGGGCGGCGACCAACCTGGTAAGGGAGCCGAAACAGGCAACGGGAAGGACAACGCTGCAGGCGGAAAAAATGACGGTGGACAAGGTGCTGGTGCCCCTGGCACTTCACTGAAAGACATCGTTGACGGAATCATCAATGCCAATGGTCTTGGCGAACGCGAAATCTTTGACAAGCGTGCTGTGATCCAAGGCATTTCCGACTCTGTTGCAGCAAAGACGAACCCTGACTACAAAGGTCAAACGTTGGCGCCAAAGTGCGTCATCGACGGTAAAGCAAGTGGTAAGCCATCAGGAAAAGGTTTTGGTGGTGGTGCTGGTAAGCAGGAAGTTGTCGATGGGATAGCTGTATGCCCGGAAGACGCGACTGAAGCTCGTGCAGTCGAAAGCAAGTTGGATCGGAAGGTCCAGGTGCTTGCGACGAAATTGCAGTCTTACCTGATGAACCAGGAAGAGGCGGAGGAGGCTTCATCTCACCGCGGTGGCTTGGGTCAAAACCATCTCTACCGCCTCGGTCTGGGCGATACCCGCATCTTCGTTCAAAAGGAAGAGGTGGAACGTCCTACCGCTGCTGTTTCGGTAGTGCTCGATCTTTCGAGTTCTACCCAGGATGAGGTAGACAAGGCATTTGCGAATGGTGAAAACCCTCAGTTCAGTGGGGGGCAACCACCAAGCATTGCCCGTTCAATCGTCCATGCAGCACTGATCTTCGAGAAGGTTTTAAACCAGATCGGAACCCCACGTGAAATCCTCGGTTTTGCTCCTAAAAAGGGAGCATTGATGACGATGGTTCGCTCCTTCGGGGATGACCATCTGAAAGCAGTGAAACGTATCGGTGGGTTGCGCCGCATTGCTGGTGGGGGTCACACCCCTATCGGCGAAGCAGTGTTCCACGCTGGCCGTCGATTGATGGCGCATGAGGCTCAGAAGAAGGTGCAATTTGTACTGACTGATGGAGCACCTAGCAGCGTTGATAAAGCCGTGGAAATGACGCGTTTCTGTGAAGGTGCAGGCATCCGTGTGGTGTACCTGGTGATTGGTGAGAAAGTCCGTACGGGCTGGCTTATTAACGCCAATATTCCATTTTCTTGTGCCAAAACAGCTGACGAAGTGGGCCCAGTGCTTATTGCTGAAGCCAAACGTCTATTGATGTAAACCCTTAAACACTAAAACTAACTCAACGGCTCGCAAGAGCCGTAGCACATCTCCTCGTGAGCTGGACTAAACCCCCGGCTCAGGCCGGGTGTTTTGTCAGGTTCTTCGAGCCTTACTAAACCTGGCTCCGTGACCAGGTCTTTGAAACTTAAAGCCCCGACACGGCGGGTGCGAGATAAAGCATGAGTCATGTTCTAGATGTTCATATCAAGCGCAGTACGTTTTATGGAATCGGTTATTTGACCGATATTCAGGCGGCGTGTAATGCCGGATTCAATGCGTCATCGCAAGAGAGTCCACCTGTTGAAATCTGTGAAGTTCCACTGCTACATGAGTGGTTCGTAATAGGTCAGCGGGCCGCATCCTATATCAATCGTGAAAAGTTAGAAGTCTTGGGCAGTCAGTAAACAGCTCCATTCTTCAGAGTCCCAGAAATGGGACTTACCTCTCCTAGTGAGCTGGATCAAACATCCGGCTCACGCCGGGTGTTTGCTCGAGATCACTGGTCTCGAAACACACCCGGCTCCGTGCCCGGGTGTTTATTAATTAGCCCCGTGCACGGCGGGTGCGAGGAAACAAATCATGACTAACGTAAACAGCGCTGTAGAAATTGTTGCAAAAACTGAAGAAACCAAAGTGGCAGTTATTAACCTCCTGATCTCGTGCATTTCGGAAGATCGTCAGATCGACTTAAGTGAAATCGGAATCGTGGTTGGTGAGCTTCCAGAGGCAACTCGGAAGATGATGAGCGAGAAGATTTTCCCTCGGGACTTCCTCCGTTCTTACCACCGCATCCGTGAGCAAGCAGAAGGTGAACTTGATAAAGACGGTTCGATTAAAACCACCATGGGTGGGATCAACAGTCGCTCTTCGGCAATCTCCAAGATTGCAGAATTGGAAAAACTCAAGGCTGCTTGGAATCACCAGTTGGAAGTAGATGCCCCCAAATACGTAGATATGTGCAAAGCGCACTTGTTGAAAATTGGGGCTGCTGCAATCAAGGCGGGCGCCGATCCTGTGCTGGTTGGGAAACTGACTGAGCATTTGATGAAGCGTCAACCTTCCTGGGAGCAGGTATCCGCAAGCCTGAAGTTCGGTTATGTCGTCACTATCATCTCGTTGGATGAAGGTGATTTCGATCCTGAACTGATGAATGCACAGCGCGATAGCGTTGTTGCTTTGCGTGATGGGGTGATGGGCGCACTTGTGCAGAATGTCTGCAAGGAGGCGTTTGAGATCCTCAAACTCGTGGCAAAGAAAGATCGCACGACCAGTACTGGTCAGATTCAACTCAACCCTCGCACGATTCGTCGTGCGCAGCAGATGGTTGGAAAGCTGGAGTCCCTGGCTTTCATCCATAAGCTGATCCGTCCGCTCCATGACGCCATCAAGGCGCAAATGGACAAGCTGCCGGCATCTGGGGCGTTGACTGGTTCTGAGTTCAGGAACTTTGAACAGTGTCTCACCGCTCTGCGTGACCAGACGATGGTTTGGGAGCGCTTGGAGAAAGGCTTGCCGCTGATTGAGGTAAACCCTGTGCAAGTGGTTGCAACACAAACCGCAAATGCCCACATGGCAAATGCAGCTCAGCCACTCGCGTCGTCGCAACAATCTTTGGAAATGACCCAACCACAGGCTGCAATTTCTGCCCCCGCAGAGACTGTAGCTGCAACCACCTGTGCTTCGGCACCGGTGGAAGCGGAAGTTATCGAGACCTCGGTCCCAGTAAGTCCTGTAGTTGAAAGTCAGCAAGAGGAAACGGTCCCGGCCGTCAATTCGAGCACACCAGCCTATGTAGAACCGACCCCTACTGTGTCGCTGTTCGACTGGGTTTAAGCCACTTCCTGATCCCACCCCTGACGGGCCACCACACCCCGTCAGGGGAGTGGTGCGCCTAAGGAGCGCACTATGCAAGTCGATCTCTTTGGCGAAGAAATTCGTCAAGCACCTGTTAGAAATCAAACCGAGCGGAAAATCACCACGAGAGTGGTGTTTGACCGCAAGGCACTTTGGTCCTCTTCGGGGTACCTACTTGGCATTAAAGAAGTGGCTGAGAGAGAAGTAGCTGAAGCTACCTCAACTTCGGATACACGCTCTGACAATGCGACTATTGAACGTTTGGAAGTAGCTCTTGGGCTAGCTCCAGTCGTGAAAGATGGTCAATGGGTTACTAACGAGTTGGGGTTTGTTTACCGACGCGTTGGAAAGCCATTCAAGGGGGCACGACCTTTCGGACCTAAGGGCAGTCTCCTTCGAGACTTAACTCGGCAGCTGATATTGAACTCCGCAAGGGATTCGATTGAACCGTTGTTTACAGATCCATGTTCCTGGCTTGTCGTCAATTCAGTCGCGGTGCTTCATGCGCGGTTGAAATTGATGGACGACGATGAAGATGCGCACTCCTGCTTGCAGGCGTTTTTGCAAGTTGTAGCGCAACATGACTTTATCGACAATTCCCGTAAGGGCGAGACAATCCGATTCCTCACTAAGAGGGATCAGATGCGTGATCTGAGAGCTGCTGCTCGAATAAAGAAAGCTGAACTTGAAGCTGAAGCACCTGTGTCTGAGGATCTAATGGATTCTTTGATGGGTGATGACAGCGACTCGTTTGAAGATATCTAACGGATGTATCCAGTAACGCTGCCGGCGGTTACTGAAATCATTAAACAGCCACCTAGATGGTGTGCGAGATGGGGTCCGGCCCCCATTCTGGAGAAACAATGACTACTACGCTGAAATCTAAAGTAATTGGTCTGGTTGATGCTGTTGTAATTGCTGCGGCTAAGGGTGTTTGGGCGCTGATCAAGATGTTTGATCCGTATCCCATTCAGCACCATTTTGTTGCGCGACCACCGGTGGTTAATCATACGGTGACCAAACTATTCTCCCTCAAAGGGGAAGATGCGAAAGAGTCATTCGCCCGGCTATGCAATTACCATATTGTGAGCGTTGGAAATATGTCCACGCGTCGAGGGCTTGTCGGTCGTAAAGGCCTGATAAAGATCTACAACGCGGATAACGGAAAAGTTTTAGTCATCCGTGCTCAGGGCTCCTCTGTTCAAGCTGGCGAAAAAGGAATCCCGAAAGATGGCATCGCGTTGAACTATGACGCGCGCAAGCAGTTGGGAATCCCAAAAAATCAGGAAGATGAGCTGAATCTTGTTGTTGGCCCAGCCAACGTCAATGACTCAGAGTTCTTCTTCATGCACCTCGATCCAGACATGTCCAGTCGAGCCGCTCGCGCGCTCGGTTGGTATCTCTTGATCGCTGGTGTGGTCTACTCCGTGTCGCAAATGCTGTTTAACGGCATTGAGATAGCGATCGGGCTGTTGCTGTAAGTGATCGTGTGACACCGCTTCTCCCTGGTGGGAGAGGCGGGCGTCACCTCCAAGCACCTTTCTCAAAGGGCGTTTGGAGGTGGCGTCCGCCCCGTCCATCAGATTAGAGGTGTCGCATGATGAGCATTCCGAGCAACAGAATGACCCAGACAGTTGCAGATAAAGGTTTCTCGTACGAGAGCCATTTCCGTAACGGCGCAGAAGGCATCATTGCCCGCCATGACGCCCCAAAGCTTTGCTTCCCCGACTCGATGCCGCTTGAATCCGTTCGCGACACCATCGAGCTTTGGAATGCACTGCTGGGGGGGATCTGTCCCGGCAAGGGCTACTACGCTTTCAGCCAGGCTGAGGAGATGGCCCACCCTGGGTACCATGTACTGGTGCTCTTTTCGGATGAGGACTTCTGCAGCAAATTTCTAGGCGTCGTCGCAACTGAGACACTGCCGCCCTCGTTTGGTGGCATGATGCAGCGGCAGTTCAGGGGTTGAGGTTATTTCCTATGATCCCTTGCACTACATCCTCAGACGGCGAGCGTGTACCTGGCACGCATTGTGGGGCGGTATTTACGCCGCCCCTTCGCCATCCCACTTCTTCCTAGCAGATCAGGTTACAGGGGCCGCCAAGGCCGTTCTGAACTGCGTATCTATTACACCCACCCCAATGATTCCTTCAGACACTGACCGCCTAAAAACGGACTCGGTGGGCTTCCGGCTGCCTGGTGTTTGGTAACCCTGTGGGCTCGATTCCTATGCCAGCAGACCGCACAAAGCTCCCGCATGCGGAAGCATCTTTCAACCGGTGTAAATCCCGTTATCCTGCTAAGCATCGCATTAGGCTGCGCTGGCCTAACATTCAGGAGTACCGAGTTGCTGATTGATTTTGCTGCGGAACACGAGCGTTACCTCAAGGGGAAACTTGAGGGCGGCGTGTGGGTGTTCAACGCAGTGAATGGTTCTAACCCAACCTCTGGCATCCACCTCAGCACGTATCAAGTCTTCAGCAATGGAGGGCTTGGTGTTGCCCTGTACATCCGAAACGAATTTGATGAGGCGGGCCGGGCCGTGAAGGTCCACTCCGGTTTGAAGTTGCTCTTCAGTCATAAGGTCAACGGTCGTTACGTTTTGGCGAAGGACGAGAACAGGATCAGCTTGACCCTCGATATCGGTGCGTGCCGGCACTTATACGCTTGGCTGGCCGGCGCCCAGCCCGGGTTCATGTATGACCTCGTTCGTTCGGGGGTTAATCCAAGGCAAATCTCCGGGTTTGAAACGGGCAGAGCATTTCCGCTGACGTTGCGAGCCACTGAATTCTCGCCGAATGATGGCCATCGAAAAATTGATGTTGGCCTTTCAGATACCGATATTTTTCACATACAGATGCACTGTGTAGCCTTGGCAAAGCTTCTCTATCCGTCGATGTCCGACACGGCACTTGTGCACCACATGCTTCCCCGGACCACAGCGGCGCGCGCGGTGGTGAACGAACCCACAGAAGTTGAAGCGCTTGACCATCAGCCATCTCAAAAAGGTCCAGAGCCAACAGACTCGCCGGCAACAGTTGAACCCCCCGCATTAGCCGCACTCCCTGACATTGCAAAGACCAAAAAGGCTGTATTCGGGGTTGGTAAAAATCAGTGGCCGGCAAAGGACATTCAGACGATTCAGTACATCCAGGAAAACTCCACAATTGAAGCAATGGATCGTCTGATAAAGGCTGGTAACTCGGGAGATTTCACAGAATGGAACCGGATTTACTCCTTGGTTCGATCCGGCCGAGGCTAAAACTGCTTTTTTGGGTCAGTCCCTACCCACTATTAGGGTATGACGACAGAAAACCTCAAATTCCCCCTCATCACTCAGCATAACGCTGAGTACCCCCGCGAAGTTCAAGCCGCGAAGGAGGTCAGCCGTCTGCTGACCAAGGTCGAGTTTCCAAGCCAAGACGTTTGGGTCGATCTGCGGTTCGATTACGCGCTGGTCGAGCACTCATCCTCCAACGTGGACGTGATGCTAATTCGCGGACAACCACATGGCATCGTGCGGATAAATCTTCAAGCGTTGTACTTAATGCAGGACTTCGAATCGATGCTGATGGAAGTCATCCCGCACGAACTCGCCCATGTATTGCACGGCGTAAAAGCCAAGGTGGACGGTTTCACCATCGAGAAGGTGCACGATGATATTTGGCAGCACCTCGTGTTCAAACTCCAGCCCGATGCCGAGCCGTTGCCCAAGGTGAAGGGTGAGTTTGACGACCGTGCAGTTCGCCTTAGCAAGGGCGGAATTTTGATCCAGTGCGAATGTGGGGAAGATGAATCGTTTGCTGTGATCGCCAACACCGCTGGTAACTCCGCCAAGTTGCGAACCGAAGACCACAAATGTGGAACCTGCAAATTTCCTTATCACCGGGTAGACGGGCAAACCTTGTTGCCACAGCGCATCAAGGATGACCTGGCATTTCTAGAGAGAATCCAATGCATCAAGTTTCAGCATCCGCACCTTCAACGCTAAGCCAAGCCATACGGCTGTCCCATGCTGATCTTATCCACATTGGCATCGACACCCGCGGCGAATCGATTGACTGGTCGTTTCCATCAGTCTCGAATTTCAACATCATCTTTCTGGGTGGGTCTGGTGCCGGCAAGACGCATACACTCCATAACATGGCAGCCGAGGTACACATCCGCGGAACCACGCTGCACGTAATCGACATCAAAGGTGACTTCGGTTATGAAAACTTTGCGGCAACCGGCTTAGCGGACAAGCTAACCCCCGATGACTTTAACGATATCGTGTTCAACTACACCTTAGACGGATGTGCATTGAATCCGCTTCAAGTACCAAGAACGGAGGACGGTGGCGGCGTTTTGGGGACAATTGGTGTTGTAAGGGACCTGGTCAAAATCTTCAACCCCAACGCGGGCGTCAAGCAGCTCAACTACCTGACACATATCCTCAAGGACGTCTTTGCCAACGCCAAGATTGACCACGACGATATCGAAACGTGGGCCAATCCTTGCCCCACTTTCAAGGACGTTCTCAATCAAATCGATCTTATCTTCAATGCGCTTACTGCGGGGACAGATACGGTCACCGTCCAGGACATCTACAAGGCGCTTGGAGCCGCAAAAAAGCAGGCGAAGACTACCATCGATAAAATGAAAATCGCTGAAGAGGGCGATGCAGCAATTAACGAGAAGGTTGTCGAAATCTGTGAGAATCTCGAATCGACATTGATCGGGCACGCTCGTAAATTGATCTCGTATGAAACCCTTGGTGTTCGTAAAAAGGGGCCAAGCGCAGAGTGGGAGCATTGGTCCAAAGAAACGCTGTACGGACTGAAAAGCATCATCCAGGAAATGGTGGATTGCCGTCTGTTCACTGGCAACCCATCTCGGCCACGGGCCGGCAAGATAAATCGTTATGTCCTGACCGACCTCAACGCGAGACACCAGCAAGTCATCATGCGGATCATTGCGTCCCAGGTGTTTGCTATGGGGATCATGGAGACCAAAAAACGGAACTCTTACAACCCGGATTCCCCAAGCCACATTTTGATTGCGGACGAAGGGAAGCACATCAAAGAGATCTCGGGTTCCCCTATCGATCCGTTCAACCGCATTGGTACCGAAGGGCGCGGGTACGGTGTGGGAGTGTGGTGCGGTGTTCAATCACCAGATCAGGTCACGAAGGACCTGCTGAAGAACATCGCTACCTATTTCCTGTTGAAGGTACCGGAAGCGTCTTACCCAGAAGTTGCGAAGTTGTTCGGTACCCGCCCGGCTCAGTTGAAACAGCTGGTCGCCCGGGAAAACCTACTCTTCGGAACCGGGGGTTCCTATTCATTAGTGAATCATTTCCGAGGGTGACTCATGCGTAAGGCATCCGCATTCATTGTGTTGGCGTGTATGTCCTTAGGGGCATGCACTGGTCCATCGGTTAAGGATCTCCAAGCTCAAAGCCAACTGTCCGGCGCTGACCAGGCAGTTCATATCGGGAAATATGACAGCGCCGAGAAGATTCTCGGCCAGTACGTTTACCGGGATGATCGAGGTCATCTGAAGCTGAAGTACATGGGCATCAGCAGCGATAACCGAAAGCAGGCAATCGACACTGTAGTGTCACTGCTCTGGGAAACCGGGCGCGATGATACGCTCAAGCAATTCGCTGACGACTATCTGTCGGGGGATGAGTACAAAGCCACCATCTGCCGGATAACTGAGCGCCAGGCGATGTATGAAGAGGCGTACCAGTGCTGGAACAAGATGGGGGAGGGTGAGCGTGCAGAGCGGGTCATTCGTACAGAGGCGGCGCTGAGAATACTGGGTACTGAGTGAAATTTTCCCCGATGTGATTCGGGGAAAAGTTTTCGCATGCTAAAACTTATTCCCCGTCCGCGGCTGGATCACTCTGCATTTTATCGAGTGTCGGGCGCACAACTTTGATGTCGTAAGCAGTCATTCCCCACTTCGGAACAATCGCCGGAACCATCTCCGAAATCCGATCCTTGTCGAGAAGCACACACGCCTTGAACAGCTTCATCCCGACCTTCACGTCCCATCGACCGGTCGGGCTTTCGGCCTGTTTGTTCGTCGTCTGCAGAAGATCCATCTTGGTCAACAGGTCAAGAATGACGGGGATAGCAGGGTGACTGAAGTTCCGGGAATCAACATTCAGTTGAAGCTGCCGACTCAGCTCGTTAGGAACAAACTCACCGATGCTTTCTATGATTCGGGACATCGGAATAATCACGAACTCCAGGGCGTCCTTTGTCCAGCCTGCAGCGTTATGTGTGCCCTGATAGCCGTTGATGTCCGCTCTGACGAAGAACTGCTCCATCGCGCTCTCAAGGATGCTTGTGGTGTTTTCCGCACCCTGCGCATTCACGATGCCGTTGATTTTTTCGGTCTGGATTACAGCGCCGTCGGCATGTCTGATTGCGCTAATCAAGCGTTCCACGCGTTCGCCGGCGTTGATAGGAAGGAACTTCGGATGGTGGTAGTACCGCAGGGCCATTGTCAGTGTGAATCGATCTTCAGGAGGTAGCAGCGAGAATTCAGGCTGTTGTGCGACCAGGTACGCACTGTAGGTGTTGTGGTGAGTAGCATCCTTGCGTTTTACCCACACGCCCGGCTTCTTCTCCTGGTAAGCGAGCAGTTTGTCCAGGTCGTGAGCCAGGCCAGCCACGCGCGCCAAAGGCTCCTCCCAACTCCGTTCCTTCATGTAAGAGACAACGACTTTGGACAGATCAATCGAATGATCTTTCAAGGTCGCGTCAGCGTGGTGATGTCCAACACTGGCCGGTGTATTTGGGTGAGCCTCGAGTAATTCGTACAGCGCGATCTGAAGGTTTTCGATGGGAGTGGCCGGTGCTCTGGCAGTCACAATCGGCTTGCGATCACATCGCATGAATACCTGTGTGAACGGGTCCTCGTCCTGCACCCCAGGAATTACCTCCCCAGTCTTTGGGTTCCGAGCCTCGGGAATCATCACCATCATTGTCGAGCCCTCAATCGAGCACGGATAGAGGCCGGTTGTTGCCGGGCTCAATTCGGCTTGATTAGCCGACGGGAATTTCTTATTTCGTGGCTTGAAGAACCGAGCGAGTAACAACGTTACGAGCGAGTACACAAACCCAGCGTAAAAAACGGCGTAGACGATATTCACCGCGATCGCGGTGAGCGTGCCTACCAGGCCACCGCTCGAAATTTCATCGATCACGAACTGCGGCTTGATCATGAACCATGAGGGTGCCAATGCATCCGCTTGGTAATCGAGCGCAGCACCAACCTCTTCAAGGTAGAACGCATACACCCCCACCAAAACACAGAGCATCGTGAAGAGGGCGATCAAGCCCGAAGACAATTTTATGGTGCTGCTGGAGGCCATATTTGACTCACCTGAGAAGGGACCTAAAAAAGATGCAGGTTTTTTAGGAAAGTTGCCATTCAAAACGACGAATTTGGATCACTGCCTACCCACTATTAGGGTAACAGTCACTCCTGAAGGATTTTGTTTTGAAGCATGCACTGTCAATCCTGGCACTGATGATCGGTTGCCAATCGGTGTTTGCAGCGAATGCGTATAGCGATAGCGCCCTAGCTCGCAATCAAGCCATGTCCCCGTTCGATCGGTCCTTCGAAGCTGGACGTGCGCAGAACATAAACCAGCCAGTCGACTATCAGCAGACCAAGCCGAACAAGGGACTGCAGATCGATCTGTCGATTGACGACCCAGTGGCAACGATCAAAGAAACCGACACCGAGCGGAAATATCGCCAGACACTTCAGGAGTTAGATCAGAACAAGCAAGCCTTGACGGCTGCTCGTGCTGAAACCGAGCGTCAACTGAATGCTGCCACGCAAACCGCCGTGAGTGCTGCAGCCAAGCGCCGCGAAGATCTTGTTGCACAGCAAGCAGAGATCCAGCGTGCCCTTGAACTGAATCGTCAAGCTCAAGCTCAAGCCGAGCGCGTGAAAGTAGAGCAGGTGGCTGATATCGCGAGCATCAAGGCTCACAGCGACCAACTGCTGATGTTGGCTGAGAACAACGCCGAGGTGATCGAATCCGCAGCGCACAAGCGCGTGATCCTCGAGCGCATCGATCCGACCTTCGTGCTGAACGAGCCAGTTGCCGTCAAGTATGAGGGCGCAACGATTAAAGAGATCGTTAGCGGAATCATGCCAGTTGGCTGGGATGTAGAAACCGACTTCAAAAAGCGTCCGGAGCTCGAAACCCGTCGCTACCAGTTCATCTCCACAGAATCGCGCGACATCGCACTGCGGGCGCTTACGTCCGAGATTCGCGATGCACGCGTGCGGTTCAAATACTTCTGGGATTTGAAGGACCCTCAGGGGAACCCTCAGCCAATGATCCTGTTAACCGATCGTCCCGACTAAGGCCAGTACATGAAGATCAAGCATCTTGCCCTCGCAATCACCCTGGCCACTGGGCTGATCGGCTGCCAAAGCTCGTATGAGTTCTCGAAGGAGGAGCAGCACTCCTCATTGCGCCCAGGCGCCACCGACAAAATGCAGGCGCTCCGTGGAAACACATACGTCCGAGAAATCCGGAGTGAGGACGAGGCTAGATCGAAGCAGATCTTCTTGACCCAGAAAGGCATCACTCTGCGTGAGGTGCTTCAACAAACGCTGCCTGGGTATTCGATCATCCCGAAGGGAAAAGTGGATCTAAAAACCCCTATTGACGTTGCAGCCCAAGGAATGAGCGTTGCTGATTTCATAGAGTACATCGAAGGGACACTGGATCTTGATATCACGATTGATGGGAATCGAATCACGGTAACCAACTTCCAAACCCACGAATGGAATTTGGCCACGTTCGCTTCCACCCGCAATGTGAACAACGTCATTGCGTCCTCACAGACCCGCGGTGCGAAAGCGGGCGATACAAACGCCCGGGACGAAGAAACCGGTGGCCAAACTACCGGCAACACCATTGGCTTCACACTGTCGGAAGATGAGTGGATGAAGATCATGGATGGCGCCAAATCGATTCTCGGTGTCACTGTCGGTCAAAACCGTGGTGTACAGCTTACGGGCAATTCACCATTGGGTATCAGCAGCCGGCCTGGAGCAGCGCTGCCACCAGGCATTCCAAACGCTGGTCTGAATTTTGACGTGCAGACCCCTACTCCAGTTTCCGGGGCAAGTGACCCTAGTGATGTGCCGGCATATATCGAGGGCATCCGGTCGGTCGGGATCGTGACTGCGGGTGGCAAACCTTCGAAAATGAAGGTACTGGATCGCTACTTCAAACGCGCTATCGCAGAAGCTACCAAGGTAGTGAATGTCCAAATTGAGGCCTATGACGTTGTTCTTGATGACGGTCGTCAAAAGGGTATCGATTGGAATCTGCTGGTTAAGTCCACGGTCAATGGCAACCCATTGGGTTTGCAACTGTTTAACACCTCGCCGGCAACCTCAGATCCGTTCTGGAACGTAAAAGGCACATATGCCTCCGATCATGTTGATGCGTCGGTGCTTGTGCGATTTCTTGAAGAGTTTGGGCGTGTTGAGCTGAAAGATCAGCCAAACATTACTGTGCGCAACGGTGTGCCGGCGCAGATATATGCTGGTGAGGAACTGACCTACATCGTCGACGTAGAACAGTCCCAGGACCAGAACGGCAATGCGACGGTAACGCCGAAGCTTTCTCGACTGAAGGTCGGTGTAACGCTCAGTGTGACTGTACGAGTATTGGAGGATGACAAATTGCTGGTCGATGTTTGGCCCGTCATTTCGAACCTCAATGCCCCAGACACTATCGCGATCGGCGACTTCTCCTTTCAAACACCTCGCGTGAACCTAAAAGAGTTCAGCACGCAGCTCATTACGTCTTCGGGGAAAGCGGTTCACCTCGGTGGTCTGATCACCAAGCGCATGAACGAAGCCCTGCGACAATTGCCATGGCAGAACCTTGTTACTAAGGCAGTGCTGAACCCGCTGACTCAAAGTGTCAACAACAGCCTGGAGCGTCGTGAGCTGGTTCTTGTTGTCACCCCAACATTGGTTGAGGGTGTCAACTAATGACTCAGTTACAGCTTAGCGTACCGATTGAAGTTGATGGCCAAGAAATCATCATTCTCCGAGATACCATCGGTTCTGATGCTCTTGCGGCCACTTCTGAGGACCAGATCTTCACTGAGATCGAGCCAAGAGGCGTTGACGGGCGGCCGCCGATTTATATTGATGAAAACGCGCTCTATAAACTCCGTGAGTCCTATCCAGGTATCACGGTGTATGGTCTTTGGCAGATATTGTTTGCGAACAATTTGGTCACATTGGGCCTTTCGGAAGTTGTAATACTTCAAACCGACCCGGGGAGTGGGCAATATTTACGGATGACGCCGCAAAGTGATTGGTCCGATCCGGCCAACATTTTGAAGTCATCTGAGTTCTTCGACAATAACATTCCAGATGCATACGATGACGAAATCGATAAAGCGTCCTTAATCAAGGTTGATGTTTCTAGTTTACAGCTACCGTCGTCACCTGCTTTCACACGCATCGAGTTATACGAGAAGCAAAAGCATGAACATACCAAGCGTTGGTACGTCGCAGCGTCCATCTGTATTGTCATGGCAGCCGCTTTTGGTGTGTACAACTATGCGATGCAAACTGTTTACAAAATCAATATGTCGGAATATGAGTCAAAAAAGGCTCAGGCTAGAGATCTTGAACAAAGAACAGCTGAGCTGCTTAAAGAGCGCCTTTTAGTAATACCTGATGACTCCGGGACCATATCGCGTATTAGGCAACTACTTGCGTATGATCCATTAATGCGTTCGCCAACATTGACTGGGCAGCAAAATAGCTTTACCTCCGGTCATGTATTTATTTCACGGAAAAAATTTCCAACAGACCTTGCGAGGAAGGTCGAAGGCGTGTCTTCCCAGCTAACAGCAAACCTTGAGTATCAATTTAATGTCAGCCCAGTGTTGAAGGGGGTGGGCTATTAAATTTCAGCTACAGCGATTCGTGCGCAAAAAAAACCAAAGAAAGTCTGGCTCAAAACCTGTGTTTACCGGACCAATGCTCATTGCATTGGCAGTCGTAGTTATGGGCGGAATGAAGCTCACAATGGTGCTTGGGGAGTCTAGAAAACTGCCGAATGACTATGCCGGTTTGGATTCCATTAATAGCCAGTACCAACACGATATCGACGAAATTAACAAGGTTCAGGTACTCCCTAAGCTTGAGGGCTCTTGGCGTAAAGCGACTGCAATTGCAGAGGTAGTAGGTCTCGAGTTCAAACCACTGGATGAATCAGGTAAAGCCGAGTTGCAGCACTCTTACTCGGGTCCACTGCGTAACTGGTCAGCGACAATATCTGGTAAGCCTCAATTAGTTCTTTCAGTTGTAAAAGAAATCCAAAGCCAGGTTCCGACATTCCTGTACGACTATACGATCTCAGGTGGAATCATGAAGTTGAACATAACAGTTGTAGGAACCTGAAATGAAACACTTATTCAAGGTGGCTATTTGTTTGGTTACGCTGTCAGCGGCATTTTCGGTGTTGGCTGACGAAGCTGACAAGATATTAGAGCGTGAGTCAAAGCTCGAAACAATGCGCTTCAGACGCGATCAGCTAAAGCTCCAGAGCGATATGGCGGAATCATGGAAGAAAATGTCTGATGCGAGCGTAATTGTCGATGAAGATGGCTTGCCACTAGGTGTAAAGAGCATCCAGACACTGGCAATTGAAGTTCGGAGCAAAGGCCGTACATCAGAAGCAAATCCTTTTGAGCCTGGCAGTAATGGACCTGGACAGCCCACGACAGCTCCGAATGGGATGCCGTTCTTGTCAGATCAGCAGGGCATGTTGCCACCTCAAGCATTTCAGGGGCCCCAACCACCTCTCGGCGCGCGTGCACCGCAACTTCAGGCACCGGTAGAACCGGAGAAGAAAGCCCCAGCTGAGGAAGAGAAGCAAATCCTGCAGCTTATTAAAGTTGAAGCGTCGACAGTAACTATTCGTACCAATGAGGGCGATCACATTGTTCGAATTGGTGAAAAGGTTAATGACCTTACTTTGATTAAATTTAATGTTGATCAGGCATTCCTAAAGGGACCAAAAGGGTTGCAAACAATTTCGATCAACTGGGCTTCTAAGTAATAGAAGATTAAATAATGACAACTGAATCGATACTAAGGCGTCAGAAGCAAATTCTTCAAGTTCTTGTTGAAGAAGGCAAGGTTAGTGCGGCCCAGGCTGCTGCTATGGCGGTTGCAGAGAACATCGAAAGTATCATTCCTGACATCAATCGGCTCGCGAATGATGAAAATGCTGTTGCGAGCGCCGTTGGAAAAGTGCTTAACAGGAAGGTTTTTCAAGAGGTAGAAGAAGGGCGGCAAGCTACATTGCCGCCAAACATGGATAGTTGGCTTATCTATGATAATACCGTTTACATGACAAACCCACTTGACTCGAAAGTTAACGAGCAAGCAATGGATTTTGTTCGACGCTCAGGGATTGATCGTACTGGTATCGCTGTAGGCGTTATTTCGGCTATAAAGCTCGAAGCGCTGCGCACGATTAATATAGACGACGATGACACGACCCCGGTTGACAAGGAAGCGCAGAAGTTGCTTGCGCTTCAACGAATTGAAGACATGCTACTTGAGGCAGCAAAGAAAGATGCTTCAGATATTCATTTGCAGCCATCCCAAAGTGATCGCGTAAGTATTCGCTATCGAATCGATGGTGATCTTCTCTCGCAGCGCTCATATCCAGTTAGTCTCCACGACTCAATTGTTCGAGTTGTAATGGAAACAAAAAGCCAACTGACCCTTGAGACAGGTATACCTCAAGACGGAAAGTTTGACTTCGAATTTAATAAAGGTAAAAAAATTGGCATTCGTGTCAGCTCAAACCCGGTAACCCGCGGTTCAGAAAAAACACCAAAATTAGTACTTCGTTTGCTTGGAACAAACACCTCGCTTGCGAGTATCAATAAACTTGGACTTAGCTTAAGAAATCTCGAAATCTTACAGCGCGTTGGTAATCAGCCTAATGGAATGATTCTTGTGACGGGCCCGACAGGGTCTGGCAAGACAACGTTGTTGAACGCAATTATTTTAGATATTTATCGTCACAATCCAAACCAGAACTATCAAACCCTTGAAGATCCGGTTGAAATTCAACATGAGGGTATGTCGCATACAGAAGTGACGCCATTTCTGACGTTCGCAATGGGGTTGCGTGCGATTCTTCGTCAAGATCCCGATGTGATTCTAGTAGGTGAGATTCGTGACAACGAAACTGCCGATCTAGCGTTTCGCGGTGCCATGACTGGACACTTGCTGTTATCAACTCTCCATACGAACAATGCACATGACAGTATCGGTCGATTGGAAAGAATGGATATTGCGCGGGATATTCTGGCAGCTAATACTACGGCAATTGTTGCTCAACGATTAGTCAAAAAGCTTTGCGATGGTTGCAAAAAACAGTATCTCTTTAATTCAGATAAATCCCGATACGAACTTTATTCAGGTAATGCAGCATTTTCAAAATTGCCTGGGGACAAAGATATCTGTCTTTATAAGGCCAATCCCAATGGTTGTGAAAAGTGCGGGCCTGATTCGGGTGGGCTTAAAGGCCGGCACGCGGTGCTCGAAATATTGGAAATCACCACAGATATTCAAGAGGCGATATTGAATGGTGTCCCTCCGAGCGTAATTCGGCGTACGGGGATTGCTAATGGTTCCTTCCATGATCTCTGGGATGACGGATTACGCCTTGTACGAGACGGTATTCTTGGATTTGAACAACTTGAAAAGCCACTTCGCCCATATTTGACGGATCGAATTCGTGGCGCGCAGGGAGTGAAAGATGTGCCTGCGCTAGGAAACAACCAAAACACTCTTAAAGCAATTTTATAAACAAAGGAAGTCGAGATGAAAATTCCGAACGTAAAGATTGTCAAGTCAATTAAAAAACAAAGTGGTTTCACTTTGGTTGAACTTGCGATTGTTCTCGCAATTTTGGCAATGCTGATTTACTACGCTATCCCAGGTTTGCTCCAGAACAAGGAAGACGCCAAGTACAGCACAGCACTCAGTTTGCTGGGAAAGGATTTTCCTTCAGCAATTACGAAACAGGTTGCGCGTACTAACGTGTGCAGTACGACAACTATTACGAAAGCGCTGCTACAAGACCGTGGTCTGCCTCCGCTGACGGTTTGGAACACCGCCTGGTCGGTTTCTTCTGTTACTTCGAACACTGTAACCGTTAACTACACAATTGACTCGGCCGACACCAAGGTAGCAGGTGATATGGCAGCGGCTCTCGCAAGCAGCAACAACGTCGTGTCGGCAACTGCAAGCGGCACCGGTAGTATTAACGTGGCCTATCGCTGCAACTGATCGAGGGGAATGACAATGCCTTACTGGCAAGTACGCTATATCGGTCAATCCGGATCTATTGGTTCGGAGTCGATCAATGCGCAAACTCGCGAGCAAGCGATTATCAAATGTGGTCAACCTGCTCATATCATTCAGCAGGTTTCGATCGACCATTTGGGTGGCCTTAAGGCATTGTTTAAAGGTCGTCAGTTTCCATTGGTTGAACAGGTGCTGTTTCTGACGACCATTGCCTCAAAATTAAACTCTGGAAAAACGATCGGTAAAGCTGTCAAGGAATCAGTGCCTTATAAGCGTTTAAAAATATCAGATGCTCAACTGGAGATTTGTGAAACACCTAAGGACTATTTTGAGTTATTGCGTTTTGATGGTACTGCGATCCAAATTGCAGATGCAGGAGACAAGGTAGGTAAGCTCCCTGGTGCACTCTACCGGGCTGCAAAGTCGCTTTCAGATCGCGTAGCGGTGACTAAAGAATTTAGTAAGGCTTTACGCCAGGGCTTGATTTACTCTGTTCTTGGCCTTGCATTCATTATTGCAATTCCACTTTTTGCAGGAAGTGCGATCAATGATTTTTTAGTAGTTCAGAGAATCCCGCTACAACTGAATGGTCTTAGTGATCTAGTCATGTTTTTGTACCGATTGTATACGCAGTATTTTGTATTGATTGGTGGTGCCATTGGAGCCTGTTACATCTTCAGAGATAAGATCTGGAACAATGTAAGGGATCTGCCACTTTTAAGGTTTATTAACGACCGAATCAAAATCAGTCGTGGAATGGAATTTGTAACTGCATATCATTTGCTCCAGCAAAGTGGATTTAATAATCCGCAGATTTTCAAATTTTTAGAGTTACGCTCAAAGGGTATGACTCATAGTTTATATCTTGAAGTTAGCGAGAGATTGACAGAGGGGCGCAAATTAAGTGATGCCTTTGCAAACCCTGAGTGGCCCGATCTTATTCACCAGAATCTCCAAGGGTTTGAAGACCAAAATCCCGATGGCCGTGATGTTGTTTTGCAGAACTTAACAGATGCTCTAAAAGCTTACTATTTCAGCTATTCTGAGAAAATTACCAGCACCTGTTCGTTTGTAGGCTTTCTATTGATGCTGATTAGCATCGCCATGCTCGCGATTGGATTTTACATGCCAATCGTAAACTTGAATCAAGCTCTAAAGCATATGTCATGAGACGATCCGCTGGTTTTACTCTTGTAGAGCTTGCAGTAGTCCTTGCTATTCTTGGGATGCTTTCAATGGTGATCATGTCTGATGTATTTGATCGCATGCAGCAAGGACGAGCTGATGCAGCCATTGAACAGGCGCGGTCGGTTCTGCAGGTATGTGAGGTTGCTAGGAAAACGGTTCTGTCCAGCGCCATCAATGCTCAGGGAGTGATGATACACACTTATCCATCTCTCCCTAACTGGTCGCCTACTCAGGACCTACAAGGATTACTTAGTCAGAATTATGATCTTCCGGCTAAGAACGCCGTTAATACTGACATTCTTGTCAAGTTTGATTCTGCTCGCTGTTACGTTGCCGTTGATCTGCCTTTCCTACAAGACAACTATGGCGGCTTGGAAACAGTCACTATTAATGGGAAGACTAGGGTTGTTGTTTCTTCCAAACCCGTGAGATCTGTTAGCCCGATTTGGGTTACCTCGCAAAAGCTCAACTTGAACGGTGAAACCACCAGGTAGGCACCATTTACTCATTACACATTTACCACAAATACTATTATAAATTTCAAATCGTCATTTACTTGATGAGCTAAGTTGGATAGGGGGCTTTAATGGGGGCGGTCACAAGTGCAAGTGAAGAGCAGGTTGTTAGAATGTCGCCAGAGAATGCGACCAATATCTATCTAACCAAAAAAACACTTGAAATGGAGGACAATTCAGGGTTTTTCTCATCAATAACCCCACCGCCTGGTGCCTGGCAAGATTTTTTTGATCAGATGTGCGCTGAAAAGGTGAAGGCAAAGAAAACCATCTCAGCAAACTTCACACAACCTTTCCTCGGCCACCGCTATCGATGCATTTTAGCGAGTTCTGTAGCTGGTATGGGCGTAAGTATGCGTCGTCTGATGTCTACAGTCCCGAGATTCCGGGAAGACTTAAACCTCGACTGGAGTATCCTTCAACAACTCACCGAAGGTACCGGTCTTACAATATTTGCTGGGCAAATGGGCTCTGGTAAGTCGACGACCATGATTGCTGCGATGGAGAAAATGGGGCGTCGTACACGTGGCGGACTAGGTACCGTTGAGGAGCCAATCGAGTTCATTTTTCCTGGCTCTGGGGTCATTCAGCGTGAAGTGGGTACTGATGTTGAGTCATTTGCTGACGCCATCAAGGATTTTGTACGTCAGAACCGCAAGACCATTATGGTCGGTGAGATCCGAGATCCTGAAACGGCGAACGCAGCCATCCTTGCTG
Organism: Pseudomonas sp. NPDC089569; assembly: GCF_050280625.1. Classification (NCBI taxonomy): domain Bacteria; kingdom Pseudomonadati; phylum Pseudomonadota; class Gammaproteobacteria; order Pseudomonadales; family Pseudomonadaceae; genus Pseudomonas; species Pseudomonas sp. NPDC089569. The sequence goes on along the minus strand of NZ_JBNNVQ010000012.1, from coordinate 2,771 downwards.
CATCAACTGGCCACAGTGTCTATGCAACGCTTCATGCTGACAGTGCGATAGATATTATTCTGCGCATGCAGGCGTTGGTCGACAGTAAATACCTTCGAATTTTACCGAGCACGTTGCGGGGGTTGTGGTGGCAACATATCGTTCGGCACGGCGATCAGGAAAGACCTCCTGTTCCTATCTACGAGTCTCTTTACGTGACATCGCAGGTCAAAGCGATAATTCAGGATGGACCAGAGCGTCTCAATCAATTGATGTCTGAAATGCAGCGTCAGGGACGCAAGAACATGACCCAGGTCGCTTTGGACATGGTTCGGGCTCGGAAGCTGAAAAAGGATGAGGTTGCCGAGTGGGTCAACCGCCGCGGCCGGCTTAATGATAGCGACGTTCGCTTGTGATACTTCAGGGCTACTCGAGTAGCCCTTTATTTTGGTTGCTGCATCTCGGGATAGATCTGTAGCTTCGCCGGCGCGGAGGGATATCCGAAGTGATATCCCTGGCAGAACTCAATACCCAAACTCGTAGCTAAGGCCAAGTCAGTTTCGTTTTCGATCCCCTCCAGTACAACTTTCTTCCCAATGACCCGGCAGTGGTTCACCAAACGCTGAACCTCCGCACGGACCCTCTCTGATGTTTGCAACTCTACTGTTGTTTCTCGCGATAGCTTGCACCCTGCAACGGCGTCGTTTTGGAGTAGTGAACGCTTTGCGTACCCGTCGCGAATATCATCAACCATGAGTGTCAGCGTCTTCACTTTTAGCGAAGCCAGGCGCTTGGCTAGAAGTGAGGCATCGATATCGGCTGTCTCTGTGATCTCAAACGCCACGCGCGTGATTGTCCTGCTTTCGGTCAGGGATTGAATCGCATCTTCTAGAAACGAAGGGTGGCCAATGGATATCTGGGACGCATTGACCCAAACATGCAGGGAGGGGCGTGTGATGGCGAGCCGAATTACATCGTGCAAAACCCAGCGGTCAATCGACACGATGCTTCCATCCAATTCTGCGGCAGCTACCACCTCAGCGGGGCTATGAGAGGTACCATCGATTTGCACCCGAAGGAGGGATTCGAACGCGATAACGTTCCGCCTCTTGGGCGTGATGTGAAATATTGGCTGATAAGCTAGCCAGTAAGGTGACCCCAGACCCGGCTGTTGGGACACCAACGGTGTAGCAGAACTCGGCTTCATGTTGGGAAATCCAAAATGGATGCATTCACCCTTAATAGTGGGTAGTGAGTGATCCTTTTCTGGCCGTTTTTCCTGAGTTCTGCAAAATAAAAGCTCGGCCTTCCCTGGGCCTGGTGGCACAGCAACCCGTCGTTATGCTGGGCTTATCGAACAGGGAGGCAAATCTATATGAATTTCTTGACACACTTGGCTGCACTGACTGATGGCACCCTCATCCTCGCATCCACCGAGCGCGTTGCTCGCCATTTGAAAATGCAATCCTCGTTATTGCAGTCTGTGGATGGTAATAAGGCATGGTTTGCCAAAGGCAAAATCCTAACCATCACCTCCTGGTTGGAGTCGGCTTGGCATGACCTGATGCCTGACGAACAGTTGCTCTATCCCGTGCAGGAGTTGGCCGTTGTCAAGTCGGTCATCGACCAGTCAGGTCTGCTTCCAGCAAACATGATCTCCTCCACGAACGCAGCGCGGCGTATTAGCCAAGCGTACTCCTTGGTCTACAAGTACCAAATCCAGATGGATAGTGAGCGTTTCGCGTTCAAGGATGAGTATGAAGCGTTCTTCAAATGGAAGGAGCAGCTTGATGCCGTCTGCGCGGCAAAACAGTTTGTGTTCCGCGCTCATTTGCCTGCCCGCCTACTCCAGGCTATCGAGTCTGGCCTTCTGGACGTGCCGGAAAAGATTGTAATTGTCGGCATGATCGACATGAATCCTGCTGAGCGTGCAGTTTTTCAGGCTCTTCAAAGCCGCGGCTCAGAACTGATCGAGGTTTCCACCGAAGGAGAGCAAGCAACACCTCGAATGGTTCGCGCTCATAACGCTGTGGCCGAATATTCAGAGCTTGCCAAGTGGGTTGGCGAACAGCTGGCTCCATACGTTGAAACACCACTGGCCGCGCCTACGATTGCCATTCTAGTTGCGGACCTGCGCACTCAGCAAACTCCTTTGCTGGAGGCATTGAGTCTCCATGCCAGCCCTGGCTCGCTGTTGCCGGCAGGTGATACTGGTGAGGTTCGTGCGCCTTGGGATATTTCAAGCGGTGCGACGCTTGGGAGCAAGCCGATGATTCGCGCGGCGATGGACATCCTGTCGCTTACTCCGCAAAAGGCAGAACTTGAGTCTTTAAGTCGTGTACTGCGTTCGCGTTGGATTAGCGGCTCTTTGGCGGAAGGGGCGTCCCGAGCTTTGTTGGATGTTTGGTTACGCCAAAACATGGGCCTGAATATGGGCGGCAACGACTTTCTGCGCGCTATTGCTGCGTACAAAGGGGGGGCCGCACCTGATTTTCGTGCTCGCTTTGCCGGTCACCTGGAAGCGCAGATCACCGGAGCCCCTGAACGATATCCATCCGAGTGGGCAGAACACTTCAATTTGGCTCTTGAAGGCATGGGGTGGCCAGGCCAGCGCGAACTTGACAGCGCGGCATTTCAGACATTGAAGGCATGGGAAGAGGCTTTAGCTCTGTTCCGCACCCTTGATGGCCAGCTCGGTACGGTGGCTTATGCACGTGCGTTCATGTGGCTCCGCGAAATCGTAGACACCCGTCAGTTCCAGCCTCGTATCTCTCATGTCGCACCGGTGTCCA
>NZ_JBNNVQ010000011.1:0-111046 GCF_050280625.1 Pseudomonas sp. NPDC089569 | reverse complement strand
CGGCGAACGCCAGCGCGTGGCAATCGCCCGGGCCTTGCTGGTCAATCCAAAACTGCTGATTTGCGATGAAATCCTCTCGGCGCTCGATGTATCGGTGCAGACCAGAATCGTCGAACTGCTCATGACGCTCAAGGAGCAGCATTCGGTGGCCATGTTGTTCATCTCCCATGACCTTGCGGTCGTGCGGCAGCTGGCGGACAGAATCGCGGTGCTGTATCGCGGCGAACTGATGCAGATGGTCGATTCAGACGCTCTCTTCAATTCACCTTTGCACCCCTACACGGAAATGCTGCTGCATGCGGCGCCCGGCCTGCGCAAGGACGATTACGTTGCGCAAGCACCGGCGATGCCGGACTCGCGATCCATTGCCGGCAGCGGTTGCCCGCTGGCGGGCCGCTGTCCAAGACAGTTGGGCGAAGTCTGTGCACAAAGCCGTCCGCCAGCGCAAGCCACGCCTTACGGGTTCATCCGCTGCCATATCCCGGTCAGTGAGCTGATTTATCGAACGGACGACACGGCAAACCTGCGATTTCCGCTGGTAACAGGGCGATCATCTCCCACTTTGCAAATCCGCTAAAGCGATTGATCCCAAGGGGGCGAGCTTGCTCGCTCCTACAGGGTTTGGGTTATGGCTTATCAGTCACGCCAACCACATGCTGAGGAACATGCGTACAACTTCCTGGGCGACTGGAACGGTAAGCTGGTATGCGATGACTTCGCTGGTTATGTTGCGGCCTAAGTCATGTTGTGGTGGTCAGAGGCGCCGTCTCCCAATTGGGTGCCCGATCCGTTAAGGGATTAAAGATGCGGAAATAACCCCTAAGACTGTCCCAATTGTGCGCGTTTTTCGATCATAAAATCGATTAATGCTCGCACCTTGGCCGGCATTTGCGCTCGTGTCGGCGTATAGAGATAAAACCCTGCAAACGGCTGGCACCAAGGCTGTAACACCCGCACCAGCTCGCCTGAGGCCAATTGCTCGCGAATGCAGATGTCGAGGTATTTGATCAGTCCCACTCCCTGTAACGCCGCCTTCAGCATGCTCTCGTCGTCATTGAATACGGCGCTTCCGCGTGGCTCGAATACCTGGGTGTGCCCACCAGCATCCGGCGTACTGAAAGACCAGCGATCAATTGTCCCACTGCTCGTAAAGCGATAGGCAAGGCAGTTGTGCTGGATCAGTTCAGCGGGCGTTTGAGGGATACCGTAACGCTTGAAGTAAGTCGGCGACCCGACAACTGCCATCTCAATGCGGGGAGTTATCGGTACTGCCACCATGTGCTCATCCAGACTTTCTCCTAATCGGATACCCACATCCGCACCGTCGGAAATGATATTGGCGAATCCGTCATTGAGCGTCATTTCCAGACGCAAGCCTGGGTAACGCTCGAAGAGTTCGCCCAGATGAGGTTCAAGCAAAGTCCTGGCCGCGATACGGGAGGTATTCACTCTGATCAGCCCGGCCGGAGCGGACTGCACCTCCCCTAGCTCAGTAACGGCGGTGTCGATCATTTTCAGCGCAGGGGCCACCGCATCGTATAGACGTTGACCTTCCTCGGTTAGCGACATGTCGCGTGTTGTACGGTGTAAAAGCCGTACATTCAGCTGTTGTTCGAGTCCTTTGAGGTGTTGTGACAGCGCCGCGCGGGACATCTCCATTTCCATTGCAGCCTTGGTGAAACTGCGGTGACGGGCGATATGGACGAACCAGGCGAGTGCCGGAAGTAATGTGGGATTGATAGACATATTGTTCAGTATTCCTGACGAGTCAGTTCAATTTTTGCTCATTTTTTCATATCAAATCTCAGACTACTATCCTTTCATCGAGCGACATCTTGCCGTTCACACCAGGAGCCAGCGTCATGCAAAACTTCCGTATCCACAGTCTTAACGGCCAGGGCATCACGCTCGCCGCCGTTATCCATCAGCCTGTCGGATTTGATGTAAGCAAACAGTACCCGGTGATCGTCGTTGCGCATCCTGGCGGGGGCGTAAAGGAACAGGCGTCCGGTCTTTACGCTCAAAAGCTGGCTGAGCAAGGGCTGCTGGCCATCGCCTTCGATGCTTCTTATCAAGGTGAAAGTACCGGTTTTCCGCGCCAGCTGGAAAACCCGTATATCCGTACCGAAGACATCAGCGCTGTAGTCGATTACCTGACCACCCTGCCCTATGTTGATCAGAATCGAATTGCTGCCATGGGCATATGTGCCGGTGCTGGCTACGCCGCCAATGCGGCCATCAATGACCGGCGTATCAAAGCCGTCGGCACGGTGAGCGCGGTCAATATTGGCCAGATGTTCCGTAATGGTTGGGAAAACACCGTCAAGGACAGTGAGGCCCTGCCATACCTTGAGCACGGTTCGCAGGCTCGTACCGGCGATGCCAGCGAAACCGAACTGGCCATTCTGCCGCTGGCCCCCATGCGCGAGGAAGATGCCCCCAATGAGGAGTTGCGGGAGGCCTGGGAGTATTACCACACCCCGCGCTGCCAGCACCCTAATGCTCCGGGTTTCATGACAGCTCGCAGTTTGACTCAGATCATCCCTTACGACGCCTACCATAAAGCCGAAGCGTTTTTGACCCAGCCTTTACAGATCGTTGCTGGTAGCCAGGCCGGAAGCAAATGGATGAGCGACGATCTATTCTCCCGTGCCGCCAGCAACGATAAGCACATGCATTTGATCGAGGGTGCCAACCACATGTCACTGTACGACAAGCAGCCCTACGTGGACGAAGCGATCACAGTGCTGACCTCGTTCTTTCTTAGCCGCCTTTGATCCCCTTTTGCCTGGTCAGCGCGACGGGGCTGTGCAGCGCATCATCTCCGTTGCGCTGCATCTTTTTGATGCTCAAATCTTGCTTCGAGCGCTCAAAATTGCACAACTGGTCATGACCAGAGAAAAAGCCAGCACCATCGGTGCGATGCCAAACGTGTGGACGAATGCGCCCAGTACGAGCGGGAAAATAGTCTGAAGGCAGTTGTTAACGGTCATTGATAACCCCACCGATTCATTCACTCGGTCTGCGGGCGCAGCGTCATAAATCATTGCCAAGGAGACCGGGACACCGACGCCCAATGGCATCCCGAGCGCGCAGCTCAGGATGCTGAGGGTCACCATTTGATGGGCAAAGGGTATCACCGCATAGATGGTCGCCCCGGTGATCATCGCAGCGACCAACGTCGCTCGTGGCTTGGCAAATCGAGTAAGGACAGGTGTGAAAAATCTTGAGATAAATGCGCCACCGGCAAAAGCTCCGAGCAACCAACCCGCATCGGTAGGAGAAAGGCCAACGGCCACAGTATGCAGTGACACCACAAACGGGAAGATCGTTTGCGCCGCAAAAAACAGACTGCTCACCAATATCCAGACCATAAGACCAGGTACGCGAAACAAGGGCGAGATGCCTTGGCGTGGCGGACTGACGACAGGCCTACGTCTTTCATGCCGGAAATGATGCATACGAAGACAAATCGCGAGAACCGATAGGATGGAGAACCCTCCTACCAGCGTGATTGCAGCTTTTGAACCATGATGTTGATAGGTTGCTCCCACCAAGACAGGAGCAATCAACTGGAATAACGAGTAACTGAGAACCAGGTATCCCAGATAGCGAGGTCTCTGCTCCTCAGTCGCGATTGAGCCAACAGCGCGGGTGGCAGCCATATGCGTGAAGACCGCCCCCGCACCTACAAGTCCCGAAACAAATACCAGCGCGTACCTGTTCGGGTACAGGCAAAACATCACAGTTGCGACAACGATGAGCAGCGCTGCGCTGATCATCGGTATCAAGGTTCCCGCGCGATCCAGCCAGCGCCCGTATGGCACACTCAGCACCATGGGCACAGCAGTGAAGGCCGCTGCAATGCCCCCCACAAGCGTAGCGCTGGCCCCCAGTGAAAGAGCTATCAGCGGCACCACCAGGCGAGCCGAACCCAGGGCTGAAATATTCAGCCCCGCGATCGCCAACGTGCCCATGAAACTCACCAGACCACGAACATTCAAACAGTCTGGTCGATGCCGATGGATTTGACCCATAAGACTCGCTCCATCTCAATTCACATCGCTACCAGACGGCAGCACTACAACACTTTCTTGGGAATCAGCGCGACGAAGACCGCAGCGATCACCGCCGGAATAGCGAAGGCATAGAAGCTCCATTGCAGCCCCAGGTTCATGCCGATGATCCAGCCCCCCAACATTGGGCCGAGAATGGAGCCCGTTCGACCGATGCCCAGGATGGCCCCCACTGCGGCACCTCGGCAGGATGCGGGGAAATGCGCGGCGATGAATCCGTAGATCAAGGTGTATGCACCGAGGATGCCGAACCCAGCTCCGACCACGGCCGCCATCAATGCGTTGAAGCCCAGCTTCTGGCTCAACAACAGCAGGGACGATGCGCCGACCAGGAACAACGGCACCGCGACTTTTTTTGCGCCAAACCTGTCAGCTAAAGTTGAGCCGCCCAGCATGCCCGCTACTGCACCACATTGGAGTAACAGCAGAAATTGCAAGGACGATCCGAGTGGATAGCCGGCCTCTCGCATCAAGTGCGGCAACCACATGTTGAGGCCATAAATGACCAGTTGTGAACAGAACATGACTACGACGAACATCGCTGTCGCAGGGCGGAAGGCAGGGTTCAACAGCAGTCGGTAGCCACGCGACTTTTGTTGCAGCCGGTGCGAGCTCTCCTCCCTGAGTAATGCGTCCAGGTCAATCGAGTATTGATCCGCCAACTTCCTTGCTTCATCAAGGCGCCCCCGGCCTGCCAGATAGCTGACAGACTCGGGTAGATAGAAATACATCACTGGAAGGATCAGCATATACAAGCCGCCGATACCATACAGGACTCGCCAGCTGTGATCGGGTAGGAGCCAGAGGGCAAGAAGCGCTGAGACGATGCCGCCCACCGAGTAGCCGGTTAACATGAAACCGTTGTAGAGCTGACGGCGATTTCTCGGCGCAAACTCGACCGTTAGGGCGACCGTGCAAGGGATCACGCCGCCGAGACCGATGCCGGTCATGAATCGGGCGATACCCAACGCCTGCGCCGAAGGTGCAAGGGCGCACGCTATCGAACCGATGGAAAACCAGAAAATTCCAGCAAGGATGAGTTTACGACGTCCAATCCGATCGGTGAGCCAACCAGCCAACAAGAACCCTACCATCAACCCTGCCAACGTCCAGCCGCCTATCATGCCTGCGATCGCGGGCGTCATGTTCCAGCCAGGCTCAAGCAAGAGACTTGGAACAGTGGCGCCGTAGACAATAAGATCGTAGCCATCAGCCACGATCGTCATGAAACACAATATCGCCACAAACAGACCACTACGCGTACGGGTAATCGTGTGCTGCATCTCGCCTCCATCCAAGCTTGTCAGATGCGTCAAAGCGCAACGTGATGCCTGGTTATTGTTGTTGGATGGCGAGATGTTTAGCGATTGTGTTTGATTATCCAATTGGCAATGCATGAAGTACCGCTTCTCTCGCTACGAATCGAGCTCGAACCAATGCATGCCAGGCATTCCCTTGCCTAAAGAAGGCCGGGCGCTTAGAGAACGTTGAGAGTGTTTATTTCGAAACGTAAGGTTTGGAGATGTCCCCCGCCCTCTTCGCTTGAGCAAACTTGATCTGAAGGAGGTGTGCTGAAGTGGATACCTGCGAGCAGCGTCGAAGTATCAGCACGTGACGAGAGCAAGGCTGCTCTCGTTATCGTTTAGTGACGTTGATCGTGCGCGCCTACGCTTGCCAAAGCTAACTGGCTACCAGGCAAGGGTGGTAAAACGCGTCGACAGCGACGATGAAGATGATGCTCCACTGCGAACGTCGATCATTACGTGCGGATAGGTATGTCCGCGAGTCGGAAGAATAGATATGCGGTCACTCGGCTTAAGAGGCGCCGCAATGGATGCGAGCGCCCTGCCGATCAATAGCCAGGCACAATCGTCGAAGGTCAGGCCAGTACGATGGTTTTCGATTCCATGAATGCCATCAAGCCTTCTACGCCACCCTCTCGGCCAATTCCCGACTGTTTGAACCCACCAAAGCCGATTGAAAAATCGGTGCGAGGTCCATTGTGGCCTACTGTGCCTGATCGAATCTGTCGCGCCACGTGCAATGCCTTTTCACGGTCATTGGTGAAGACCGCAGCGTTAAGCCCAAATGGCGTGTCGTTCGCCATGCGAATGGCATCAGCTTCACTATCTGCAGGAATGACGCAAAGCACCGGTCCAAAAATCTCTTCCTGGGCAATGGTGGAGCGATTGTCGACATTGGCGAAGACTGTAGGCTCGAAGAAAAATCCTTTGTCCAGATGCTCGGGACGCTTCCCCCCGGTCATGAGGGTGCTGCCCTCGGCGATGCCTTTCGCTACAAATCGCTCAACGGTTTCCCGCTGACGAGCACTTGCAAGCGGGCCTGAGGTGGTATCGGTGGCAAACGGATCGCCGATGACGATCTTGCTCGCGATGTCCGACAGTGCTTGCGCCATTTGATCATGCTTGGCACGTGGCACTATTACGCGGGTCAGGCTATGACAGATCTGGCCGGTGTTGTAGCCAAAGTAGGAGTTACCCAAGGTGGCCGCAGCCGTTGCGATGTCATAGTCGTCGAGTACCAGCGCCGGCGATTTGCCCCCCAGTTCCAAGGTAACGCGCGCGACCCGGTCACCGGCGATGGACGCGATCCTGCGACCGGCAGCCGTGGATCCGGTAAAGGTGATCTTGTCCACGCCCGGATGACGGACCAATTCTTCAGACACATCCCGGTCCGCTGTGACAACGTTGATCACACCAGGTGGAAGCCCGATATCTTCACAGATTTCTGCGAGCAGGTAGGCGGAGCACGGTGCTTCAGGTGGTGACTTGATCACCATTGTGCAGCCTGCCAGGAGTGCCGGTGCTGTTTTATAGGCCATCAATCCCGCCGGACCATTCCAGGGGATTATCTGCCCAACAACGCCGACCGGCTCATAAACGCGATAGGCCGGATTTCCAGTCACTGACCGATGTTCTTCGCTAAAGGCAAAGGTTGAGGCCATCGATGCGTATTGTCGAAACGCTCCACTAATGAACAGGCCGATGCGCGGCTGGGCGATCTTGTAGACAATGCCTGTTTCGATCGACCAGATGCGCGCGAAACTGTCATTCAGTGCCTCGAGACGCTCGGCAATTTTTTCAAGATAGACGCCACGCTCCTGCGGACTCAGGCGAGGCCAGGGGCCTCGGTCGAACGCCTCACGCGCTGCCGCGATCGCCCGTTGCATATCCTGAGAAGACGCTTTTGCCACAGTGGCGACGACTTCCTCGGTTGAGCAATCAAGTACATCAAATGTTTCCGATGTGGCAGGCACAACCCACTCACCGCCAATGAACAGGCGATCGGGGTGTTTCAGTGAAATGGTTTTTTTCGTCATGACAATCTCCAATTGACGCAAATAGCGCTATTGATCGGCTTGGCCGGAGCAAGGTTCAGTCAGAACACGAACACGCCTTTGCCGCCCGTTTGATTGTTGAAGTCGGCATAGGCTTCGCCGGCTTGCTCGAGTGTCCATTCATGGGTAAACAGCCTGTCTACCTCGACACCATGGGCGGCGATAAAGTGCGCGCAGTCCTTCATGCCAACCTCCGATACCGTGAACGAGCCCACCAATGTTCGTTGTTTACCGATCAGATCCTTCATGACATCCAGACTCAGATTTCCGCCTACCGACACCAAGGCAATCCGTCCCCATATGCTGGTACTACGGACGGCCTGGCCCCGGGGAATCTCGCCGCCGGCACACTCCATGGCGCAAGAAACCCCTTTGCCGAGTGTGAGCTTATGGATCTCCTCGACCGGGTCGAATCTGCTGGCATCGATGGCATGCGTTACACCAAACGCTTTCGCGTTACGTAAACGATCGGCATTGATGTCAACGCCAATAACCTCGACACCCATCGCTGCCGCTAGTTGTGCAGCGGAAAGCCCGACAGGCCCCAGGCCGTAAATGGCCAGCGTATCGCGCGCCGTGACGCCAAGGCGCAGCAAAGCGCCATAGGCAGTACCTGTACCACAAGCAATGGCGGCGCCGCCTTTGAACGAAATGTCTTGGGGAAGGTGAATCAGGGATGAAACCGGAACCTTCATGTAGTTGGCGTGACCACCATGGTTCAGCACGCCGTAAATATCGGCGCCGTGATCACACAGCTGGGTCCAGCCGGTACGGCAATGGTCACAGTGACTGCAACCTTTGTAGTGAAAGACAATCACGCGGTCACCGGGCTTGAATGCCCGCTCGTCAACACCGGCGCCGACTGCGGCAATCACCCCACAGGGCTCATGCCCACCAATGATGTCGCCGGCACGTGCTCGATCCTTCAGACCCAGCATGCCGAGGGCTTCATACATGCCATGGCGGTAGTAATGCAGGTCGGTGCCACACATCCCGGAGGCTTTCATCTCAATGATGGCCTCTCCGGGCCCCGGTGTCGGGTCAGCAAAATCCATGACCTCGACTTCGCATTGCCCCTTGAAAATCATGCCTCGCATTTATCGCCCTCAGCATCGTTTGATTATTGTTGGTAGTGACGTGCCGACGCTTTGTTCACGCAATCCTTCAGGTTTGCCCATGAGCGAAATTGGTCGAGCACAAGGCCAGCAGCGGGCCTGGCTATATCTCTTCTGATTTGAGCCTAAGAGCACTCATCACTGGGAAGCAAACGCTATAAATCGAATCGCCGATTCATCAAGCGTGAAGCAGAACCCCCATTACGAAATGTTCAGCCGAAACATCAGCCGTGGCTGACCGCAGAAGTGGCGCCTTGCCTTCTTCCCGCAGAGAGAAACTTCAGCACACTCGAATCAGGACTTCGTAAAGCACAAGTTGGAAGGAAGCGTATCGGGACCTACCCTTGGATCTGCCACTCATCAAAAACCTGCGCGGTGCATGGCACCGGCAGCCTCGACAATGCAGTTAAGGGCTCGTCAGCAATGAACAATCTCGAAGGTAAAGTCGCCATCGTAACCGGCGGTACTGGCGGTATCGGTAAGGGGGTGGCATTGCAGCTCGCTGCTCGTGGTGCTCGGGTCGTCATCAACGGTAGGAATGAAGAGAAGGCGCAGGCCGTACTTGAGCAAATCCGCGCGCTGGGTGGCGAGGGCTGCTTTGTTGCAGGGGACGTGCGATCCAGAAGCGATATGGAGACAGTAGCAGCTGAAGCGGTACGCCGCTTCGGTGGGATCGACATCGTAGTGCCTAACGCCGGGGGCAACGATGATGAAGCTCGGCAACCGCAAGTACGCGGGCGATTCACTGATATCGACCTGGAGCGAGTCACTCAATTTGTTGCACAAGCCGTTTCGGCAAAGCTGCTGGTCGTGCAAGCCGCGGTGCCCTACATGCGCCAGCGTGGTGGCGGTAGCGTCGTGTTCGTAACCTCCGAAGGCGGCAGGTCTCCAACCCCCGGACAAACTGCCATCGCTACATTCTCGGGCGGGTTGATTATGGCGAGCAAGGTCCTGTCAAAAGAGCTGGCCAGAGACAAGATCCGGGTCAACTGCGTCTGTGTCACGGTTGTTCGTGACACCCCCTCGTGGGACGCCGCCTGGGGCCAGGAAGGAGGCATTTCCGAGCATCACCGCAAGCAGTACGAAAAGATCGTGGCCAGCAGCCCATTCGGTGTCGCAGCGCCAGGGGATATCGGTGGGGTCGTGGCGTTCCTGGCTTCAGAGGATGCGGCCTATCTCACAGGCGCCACGATCAGCCCTACAGGCGGCCTGACAATTCATTGAGTCGGCATGTTTACCAGCGCTTGTTGTTTCAGCATTTCGAATGATCGTTCGCAAACTGCAAGTTGGTCTGAATCGCCTCGAAACTTGCGCTGATACCCATCTCAATGCCACGTCAGGTTTTCGCCTGGTGCAATTACAAGAACAGGAGCAATGCGGTATGTCGAATCAATGTGCGAGTGATGCATCCCGAACAGAACAAAACAAACTCTTCGGCCCTCTGACCGGTATCCGGGTGCTGGATCTCACCTCAAATTTCATGGGGCCTTATGCATCTCTCCTTCTGGGGGACATGGGTGCGGACATATGCAAAATCGAGGCTCCTGAAGGCGATACGACTCGAAATGTCGGGCCCAGCCGCAACAAGGGCATGGCGGCAATTTTCCTGCACTTGAACCGCAACAAACGCAGCCTCGTTTTGAACCTGAAGCAACCCAGTGGGCTCGACGCACTTAAACGCATGATCATCACCGCTGATGTGCTTCTCTTTAGCCTTCGTCCCAATGCGATGGCGCGGCTAGGGCTCTCCTATGAGCAGGTTAAGGCACTCAATCCACGGATCATTTACTGCGGTGCCTTCGGGTTTGGACAGCGCGGCCCCTACGCTGAACGTCCGGCATATGACAATTTGATACAGGCCGCCGTTGGTGTGCCGATGGTGCAAAGCCGCAAGACCGATGGTCCTCCCAGTTATGTCGGCACAGCGATTGCCGATCGCATCGTCGGTATGGCCACCAGCAACGCGATCCTGGCAGCCCTGCACTTTCGTGGACAGACAGGCCAGGGCCAATCGGTGTCGGTGCCCATGTTCGAAACATTTGCCCACTTCGTTATGGGTGACCATATGTATGGTCATACGTTTGTCCCACCGCTTGGGGATTGGGGTTATGCGCGCATGACCAGCCCCGAGCGGCGGCCGTTTCCTACCAAGGACAGCTATCTGAGCGTGGAGATCTATACTGACCGTCATTGGCAACGTCTGTTTGAAGCCGTTGGCCGGCCGGATATGGCCCAGGACGAACGTTATATCGACGTTCACAGCCGGGCACAGCATATGAGCGAGTTGTACGAGTTCCTTTCGCACACTTTCAAGACCAGAACCAGCGCCGAATGGGTAGATCTGCTCATAGAGGCAGATATTTGCGTGATGCAAATGAACACGCCTGAATCGTTGCTTGATGATGAGCACATGAAGGCCGTGAATTTCTTTGAAGAGCAGGATCACCCTAGTGAAGGGCGAATTCGCACCATCGGCCTTGCTCACGAATGGAGTGCCAGCCCAGGAACACTGCGTTTCCCCGCGCCACGCCTGGGCGAACATACCATCGAACTATTACGCGAATACGGCTTCGCACAGGACGAAGTCGCAGTAGTGCTGGAAGCGGGAGGTGCCATGGCGATTACCAACTGAATAATCGCGCTAATGAAGCGATAGTCAGCACAACTCATGCTGAGTTACAGGCTATCGCCCTGCTCCACTGTCATCCTGCAATTGCCTTCACCCGCAACCACACGGGTTTACGCCGTGTCCACACTGACCACGTTCTACGAGGTGCATGTCCATGGAAACTGTCAACGTCCCCAACCTGAACTGGAACATCGCGGCCGACATCCTTTTTCCACCCGGTTTCGATGCACAGAAAAAATACCCAGCCATCATCAGTGCCCATCCCATTGGCAGTTGCAAGGAGCAAACCTCCGGTAATGTCTACGGTGCAGCCCTGGCCAAAGAAGGTTTTGTAGTCATCGCGTTCGATGCCAGCTTCCAGGGTGCCAGTGGTGGTGAACCTCGCTTCATCGAAGATCCAAGTCACCGTGTCGAGGATTTCCGCGTGGTGGCCGACTACTTGATGACCCTGCCTTACGTGGACGAACAACGCATCGGGGTGCTGGGTATCTGTGGCGGCGGTGGTTACTCGATCAATGCCGCCATGACCGAGCGACGCATCAAGGCGGTGGCGACCATTACCGGTGTGAACTACGGCCGCCTGATGCGCGAGGGGTTCAGTGGTTTCAATCCGATCGCCCTGCTGGAGTCGATCGCGGCACAGCGCACTGCGGAGGTCAGAGGTGCGGAACGGCGCGTGGACGATCTGTTGCCGCCTTCGCCGGAAGATGCCAAGCGCATGGGGGCGACCGAGATCGACGTGTACGAGGCAACCGAGTATTACCGCACGCCACGTGGCCAGAAGCCCAATGGCCGCAACCGTTCTCTGCTGTCGCATCAGGGCAATGCCGTGGGCTGGGATGCGTTCCACCTTGCCGAGGTGTTGCTGACCCAACCTCTCATGGTCGTCGTGGGCGACAAGGTCGGCGCGTTCGGTGCCTACCGTGACGGCTGCGAGATCATCGGTCGCGCGGCCTCGAAAAACAAAGAACTGGTGGTGGTACCGGGTTGGTCGCACTACGACCTGTACGACAAACCTGAGCCGGTGGGCCAGGCCCTCGCTAAGCTGGTTCCGTTCTTTAAAGACAACCTGTGAAGCTTTGATACTCCCTTCGACAGATGGCACCCGCGGGTGCCATCTGCACAGTTTCTCTTTACATAAAGCCAGGTTTGTCCCCATCCGAGTTGGGCTTATTGACCCCGATGTTCCCCCTGGCGAAGTGCTCCGGGTGCTCAATAATATCGGTGACCAGCGCCGCTACGCTTTTACGCGATACCTCTGTTCCTTTGAAGGAATCATTTTTGCCCGTCGTCTCATAGTCGACCTCGTCCAAGTCGCTCAGCCAGGCAGCCCGGAGAATCGTGTAGTTCACGCTGGACTTCTCGATCAGATCAGCAGACCGACGATAAGGTGGAAGGTACTGTCCGATCTCGGTTCGATTCCACTCACCGAACGCACCCGGTACTTCATCATAAATACCTAAGGAGTTTACAAAGATAAGTCGCGACACTCCCGTAGCCTGCATCGCCGCCAGAATATGCTCTGTCTGTAAATCCACTTCACCTGCCAGGTTGGCATAGACGATATCCTGCCCCTTCATTATCTGTGGGAGCAGGGTCTTATCCAGCACATCGCCGATCACGACGTGCGCGTTCCTGGGTTCGGTACCCGAGAGTTTGCCCGGGTTACGCACCAGCAACGTCATTGCAATATCAGAACGGTCGGCCAGCATCTGGACAACCCATCGAGCAATTTGTCCGCTGGCACCGAGGATGAGTACGTTCTTCATGGTTTGACCTCGTAAAGGGAAATCGGTGGGTTCAGCACCCTCAAAACGGGTATCAATTCAGTCGCCAGCGTGTCGACGCAGAGGAAACCAACCCGTCGTTGCTTGTATTGTCATCCAAAGATTGTCAGGAATATCCAGATCATCTACATCACTACTACTCAGCTCTGTTGTGAGCGGCGCTTGCTGCATGGCTTGTTCAACCCATTGTGGATTCATTACCAGGCCCTTGCCGATCGCGACCAGTGTCAAGCCAAGTGCAAGGGCTTCATCTGCCTGATCTGGAGTCCTGATTTGTCCTGCGGCGATGACAGGGACGCGTTGAGCGACGTGTTCGACAATCAGGCTCGCAGTCAATCGTCCGCTGGCGGCATCGAGCGGCGTGGCACGTAATACATCGACCAGCGACGCGTGGATGTAGTCAATGCCGTTGTCGATCAGTCGGTCGATCAGTGTGCATGTGTCATCGAGACGTAGCCCATCCTCTCCAGACTCTTCAGGAGAAAGACGATAACCCACCAGAAATGGTCGAACGGCATGCGCGTCAATCACACGCTTTACCTCGCGTAAAACTGCGAGAGGAAAACTCAAGCGTCCCTCAAGAGAACCGCCCCACTCATCGTTGCGCTGATTGAATTTGGGCGACAGGAAGTTCTGCAAGAGAAATCCATGAGCGCCATGCAGCTCAATCCCATCGAATCCCGCCTCAATGGCGCGACGTGTCGTCTGGCCAAAGGCACGAACAACTGAAACGACCTCGTCGCTGCTCAGTGCCCGTGGTACCACGTCACCGCTGTTGAAGGGCCCCGTGAAGGCATTCAGAGCGCTGGCGCTGACGACGTCGCCATTGGGAGTCAGGCCTGGATTTGCCTTATTACCGGCGTGGAAGATCTGCAGTATTGCGACCGCTCCTCCGCTCTTGGCCGCCTCAGCCAGACGACGCAGGCTCGGTACGAAGCGATCCTCGTGACCCGCGAACTCATCCGTAAAACCGATGCCGTTATCCATGACATGCGTACATCCGGTAAGAACAAGTCCGACACCCGTTGCACGACGGCGGTAATAAGCGATTTCCTGATCCGAGATGGTTCCATCCGGGTTTGCTGACCAAGTGGTCATGGGGGCCATCGCAACGCGATTGCGCAGGGTAATGCCGTTAGTGAAAACAATGGGGTCGAACAACGATGAAGTGGAAGGTTTCACGCTCATAAAACTCTCTTTGATCGCATACCGCAGCATTACTCAACGGCGGGTATGATCTTGCAAATCGGGGGAAGTACACGGTGAGCACATCAAGCCACTGCTCGGGCTCACCCGCTTGGCCAGTCACAGCTATGCCCGTGTCCGGCTTGCGGGTGAGCCGGTTGCATCACAGGTTGTCTTTGAAGAACGGAACCAGTTTAGCGAGGGCCTGGCCGACTGGCTCAGGCTTGTCGTACAGGTCGTAGTGCGACCAGCCCGGGATCACCACCAGCTCTTTGTTTTTCGAGGCCGCACGACCGATGATCTCGCAGCCGTCACGGTAAGCGCCAAACGCCCCGACCTTATCGCCCACGACCACCATCAACGGTTGAGTGAGCAGCACTTCGGCAAGGTGGAACGCATCCCAGCCCACGGCATTACCCTGGTGCGACGGCATCGATCGGTTAAGGCCATGAGGCTTCTGGCCTCGTGGAGTGCGGTAATACTCGGTTGCCTCGTACACGTCGATCTCGATCGCCCCCACGCGCTTGGCGTCTTCCGGCGAAGGCGGCAACAGATCGTCCACGCGCCGTTCCGCACCTCTGACCTCCGCGGTGCGCTGTGCCGCGATCGACTCCAGCAGGGCGATCGGATTGAAACCACTGAACCCCTCGCGCATCAGGCGGCCGTAGTTCACACCGGTAATGGTCGCCACCGCCTTGATGCGTCGCTCGGTCATGGCGGCATTGATCGAGTAACCACCGCCACCGCAGATACCCAGCACCCCGATGCGCTGCTCGTCCACGTAAGGCAGGGTCATCAAGTAGTCAGCCACCACCCGGAAATCCTCGACACGATGACTTGGATCTTCGATGAAGCGAGGCTCACCACCACTGGCACCCTGGAAGCTGGCATCGAACGCGATGACCACAAAACCTTCTTTGGCCAGGGCTGCACCGTAGACATTACCGGACGTTTGTTCCTTGCAGCTGCCAATGGGATGGGCACTGATGATGGCGGGGTATTTTTTCTGCGCATCGAAGCCGGGTGGAAAGTGGATGTCGGCCGCGATGTTCCAGTACAGGTTGGGGATGCTGACAGTTTCCATTGACGTTCACCTCGTAAAGCGTTGGGAGGCCAACCGTTCGGTGGCCCTGCTGTGTGAACGAAATGGTAGGAGCCTAATTGGCTTTGAACAAGACCATAATAACCACAGCTGTGTTAAGTAATAATTTACAATCTGACGATTTTTTCTCGGGCACGGCACGCTTGCCTTCGCTCTGAACGTTCGCTCAAGTCGCTCGCAACAGAAATATCGCAAACCCTATCTGGAGCAATTCGTCAGCCGCGAATCCAGACTTGCGGAATATTCATTTGTTCGCTGCAGCTGCAAAGCCAACCATCTGAGCAACAACAGATCTGGACAAGCTGAGCGCCCCTATGAACACATCCGTTACCCATCTTCCTCCCCAATCTTTGGACTTGCGCAGGTTCATTCGGCCAGGCGATACCCTCATGTGGGGACAAGCCAACGCCGAGCCGCTTACCCTGATTCGCGAGTTGGTGGCGCAGCGTCATTCCCTGGGCCAAATACGCCTGTTTCTGGGCATTGGTCATAACAGACTGCTCGAACCTGAACACCTCGACACCTTCGACTTTTTGGCCTATTGCGCAACAGGATCGAACCGCAAGCTGGCTGAGGCCGGGGTGTTGGATATCATGCCTGCGCACTATTCGCAGTTCCCCCGCCTGATCGAGCAAGGTCCAATGCGCGTCGATGTGCTGATGCTCCAGGTGTCCCCGCCAGATGCCTTGGGACGCTATAGCCTTGGGATGGCCCGGGAGTACCTGATTCCTGCGATAGAGTCAGCGCGAATGATTATTGCCGAGGTCGATCCCCAAACTCCGTGGACCTACGGGGGCCCTTACTTGCGGGAGGACGATTTTGATCTGCTGGTTCCCTCCACTCTTCAAGCCCCCTCCTCTAAAGCAGTGGTGCCTGGGCCGGTCGAAATCGCGATCGGTCGCAATGTCGCCAGCTTCATCGAAGACGGCGCAACCCTGCAAACCGGCATAGGCAGCATCCCCGATGCCGTACTGGCGCAGTTGAGTGACCGCCGCGAACTCGGCGTGCACTCCGGCGCGATTGGCGATGGGATTGCCGAATTATCATTGGCAGGCGTCATCACCAACAGTTGCAAGAGTATCGATGCCGGCGTATCCATCGGTGGCGTACTGATTGGTAGCGATACAGTACGTCGCTATGCGCACTTGAATAGCGCACTGGAACTACGCAGCACCCAGTACACGCACAACCCTCGTGTACTAGGAAAGCTCAATCGCTTCGTGGCAATCAACTCAGCCATCGAGGTCGATCTTGTTGGCCAGGTGAATTCGGAAGTTGCGGGGGGACGTTACGTAGGCGGGATTGGCGGCATTCTGGATTTTCTTCGTGCAGCCCAATCGAGTCGGGGCGGCGTTCCGATCATCGCCCTGCCCTCCACGGCCGGAAACCGAAGCCGGATCGTCACCACGTTGTCAGGGCCGGTCACGGTACCTCGTAGCGACGGCTGCGTCATCATCACCGAACACGGCATAGCCGACCTTCGAGGGTTGTCGCTCAACCAACGGGCTGCAAGGCTTATTGCAGTAGCGGCTCCTGAGCATCGCGAGGCGCTCGAACGTCAGATACACGCTGGTAACCCCCACGGCAAGTGAGCACCTGATGAGCGCTGGTGTGGCATGGCCGTGGACCGTATCGTCCACGGCACGAAGGATTATTCTTCTCGAGTGACCGGGCTGCTACCTGCCAGGTACTCCAGCAATGTGCGAGCAGCCGGGCTCGGCAAGCGACCGTGGGGCGTGGCGATGGAGATAATGCGGTTAGCCCAGGGTTCTGCAAGATCGAGGACCGCGATGGTGTCCAGCATTTCCCGGCTGACATGGCATTCCGGTTGTACCGTTACACCGAACCCCGCCTGCACGAGGCTGATCGCCACACCAGTGCTTCGAACATTGAACCGTGGCTGGAATTCACGCCCCAGTCGTTTCGCTGCCACCCGGAAAGCCGGCATCATGGCTTTCACCGCAATGACGTTTTCAGATATCAGGTCTTCGAAGGATACGCTCTCCCTTCCTGCAAGCGAGTGCTCACGTGGCACGATGGCCACCATCCGGTCCTTGCGATAGGGTGTTACGTCGACGCCACTCAGATCCATTTCATTAGCCATCGCGAAAACGCCTACGTCCGCTTCGCCATGAGCGACGATGCGCACAATCTCGGAATTTTCCACCTCACTCAGAAGCAGTTCGATCAGCGGATAATCATGGGCATAGCTGCCTAGCTCTCGTGCCAGGAAAGGAGCGATGATGGAACGCGCCGAAGCGACATGAACTTCGCCACGAACGCCCTCGGTGAAAGAGGAAATCTCTGCACGCATATCATCCAGCTGCCCGAAGATCGAACGCAGGTAGCGCACCAACACTGCGCCGGCCGGGCTTGGCTGTACACCCTTGGGATTACGCTCCAGAAGCTTCACACCCGCGATTTCTTCAAGGTCCTGAATTCGCTTTGTCGCTGTCGAAGCCGCAATGTTTTCGCGAATGGCTGCGAGGCCAATCTGCTGCTCTTCAACGGCAGACAGGAACAGCTTCAAGGTAAATAGATCTACCTGACGGATAAGGTGCATCTTGTTGAAAGTCATAGGCGCTCTGAAGGTGTCTTATCTTGTTTTATCGGCAGCCGACGACCTGAACATACGTTAAAGCCATCGTCTTCTGCTGCTTCACACTTGTACCGACTATACCCCTTGGCACGCTTCGTCGCCTATCTATTGCTTGGCGAAAAAACTCAGTGAAAGCATAGTCAGCAGCGCTGATTTCCAGCCTGCACGGGCGATTCACGAACATAGAATCGCAGCTTCAGGAATGGCCACTTGAGCTGTCTTGCTGACGCTCCAATAGTTACCCCGACGGACCGGCCCCATGCGCAGGTGTTTAGTCATCACACCTCGCCCGTTATCCGAAATGAACAGCTGATTCACGCCGGCAATTTTATTTGCCGACGCGGGTATGCGCTCACCTGAAAAAAATAAAAAGAGGGTTGTAACGTGGCTGAATCAAAGCAACTTCCGATTGTCCTGATCATGACGATCGGTCCCTTCCTACCGCTGACCGCCAGTGCGGACTTCATAGCTGACAGCAAACTCAACCTGGGTTTTCGCACGCTTTATTACAACAATGACTACCGCGACAACACCAGTGGCCCATCCAAGACTGCTGAATGGGCGCAAGGCTTCAAACTGGATTTTCAGTCTGGCTACACCGAGGGACCGATAGGCGTAGGTGTAGATGTACTGGGTCTGCAAGGCGTAACGCTGGATAGCGGCAGAGGACGTCACCAAGGTAGCACCATGATTCCCTCGGACGGCGACCATCCTGTGGACGAGTGGAGCAGACTGGGTCTGACCTTCAAGATGAAGGCATCCAAGACAGAGCTCCTGGCGGGCACGCTGTTCCCCAAGCTCCCTATTCTCGTCGCCAATGATGGTCGCCTGCTGCAACAGACTTTTCAGGGCGCAATGATCACATCCAACGACTTTGACGGACTTACCTTAGTCGGGGGCAAACTGAACAAGGTGACAGGTCGCGGCTCAAGTGACCGGACGGGACTCGCTGTTGCTGGCGGGCGTGAACAAAGCGATAACTTCACCTTCGCAGGTGTCGATTACAAGCTGGGTAGCAACCTTCTGCTGCAGTATTACCACTCGTCACTCGAAGACTACTATCGCCAGGACTTTCTTGGGGCGGTGCATGTGCTTCCTATTGGTGACACACAGAAACTCAAGACGGACTTGCGTTACTTCCGTAGCAGAGCACAGGGCGCAAACGCCGCCGACAAACCAGGTTTTCAAGTCGCGGGTTTCACTGAAGGCGGTGACGGTGAAATCGATAACGATACCTGGAGCGCTACCTTCACCTATACCGTCAATGGTCACAGCCTGCTAGCCGGATACCAGAAGGTTTCCGATAACAGTGCGTTCGTCCAGCCTAACCAGGCCAGCTTGGGAGGTGGTGTCGATGCGGGAGGTTCCAGTACTTATCTCTACACCGATCGGTTGGCATCCAACTTCACCCGTGCTGGCCAAGCCACGCGCTACGCGCAGTACGGATTCGATTTTGCCGCGGTCGGAGTTCCTGGATTGAATGCATCCGTCATGTACCTGGATTCAGATTCCATCAAGACTGCAACAGCGAGCAACCTGCGGGAGTGGGAACGTGACATCTCACTTGGCTACGTCATCCAGAGCGGTCGATTGAAAGGGCTCGGTTTCCTGTGGCTCAACGGCCTGCTACACAGTGAAGTCGTACCAAACCAGGATCAGAATCGCCTTCTCGTCACTTACACCCTTTCTCTGTTCTGAATACAACAGCCCCTTGATCGGGGCTGTCTGTTCCCTGTTCCATGTCATGAACGGGTCTGGCGAATGAACTCGATCGCCACGTCGCCGAAGGCATCGTTGTCGTCACCTGTCAGCATGTGCCCTACTCCCGCAACCTCGATATACGAGGCGCAAGGGCACAACGACAAAAACTCCCGCACTGTCTCGGGCGCCAGCACATCAGAGTGTTCTCCACGTACCAACAACGTGGGCACATTGAGCCGGCGGGCGCGCGCTCCAAGCCGCATGGCCCGCTCAACCAAGTCACCGCGCGCATCAAGAAACCGCGGATCCCAATGCCAGTACAATCGTCCATCGCTAGCAAGCCGCAGGTTCTTCCCCACCCCACTCAAACTGCCCGTGGATGAGTGGCTGCCACGGTACCCTGCTATCACCTCGGCCGCCTCTTCCACCGAGGCGAAGCCTTGAGCGTGGCGCGCCATGAAGCCGCGTACCCGACCAACGCCTCCCTTCGATGCCGCATGTGCCACGTCGGCGAGAATCACCGCAGCTGCATCCACCACATTGCTTCCAACAGCCTCGAGGCACGTCATTCCACCCATCGAAGCACCGATAAGAACCGGTCGACCGTTCAGTGTGCGAACTACACAGGCAAGATCTTGCGCCATGGCCTCATCACTGTAGTCGCCATCGTTCAACCAACTGGAATCACCATGCCCGCGTGCATCAAAAGCCACCGCATGGAACCCGGCCAGCGCGAGCCGGTTTGCTGTATGCCGCCACGCATGCCGCGTCTGGCCACCACCGTGCAGCAGTACGACCGGAGGTGCTGAGGGATCTCCCCAACTGTCGCCGTAAAGGCTATTGCCGTGAGCACCAGTCCAAGCGTGCATCGGGATAGGCGTACCGGGGAGTGTTGAGCGTAGGGTCATGGTTCGAAGGACCAATTCAAGGCGTCAAGGGAAGCGGAAACTGCCGAAAATCAATCTGTTGCGCGACAGTCGCGCGTGTTGCAGTCGCCAGCCCGCAGTAAAGGACCATCTTCGGGATTCTGTCTGCCACCTCCAAGTCATGTTTTCCGAATCCGCACTTCAGAAATCATCAAGTCAATCACACTGCGCAGCTTGAATGCTGTCTGCTAGGTTGACTGCCAAAATAAAAACAAGGAGACACCATGGACCATTTCATGGGTCAGGGTGCCAACGTGAATGCCTTGAAGGCCGAGGCTCGCGATGGAAACCTATAACTACATTGTTGTCGGGGCCGGCTCATCGGGTTGCGTCGTAGCGAACCGCCTTTCGGAGGATCCTCGGGTTCGCGTGTTGCTGATTGAAGCCGGCGGCAGCATGAACAATTTCTGGGTCAACACACCTGCGGGTATGGCCAAGTTGTTCGGCAGCGAGCGTTTCAATTGGCGCTTCAAGACCGCCGCCGTGCCGACACTGGAAGGGCGACAGGTGCAATGGGATCGAGGCAAAGGCCTGGGTGGCAGCAGCTCCATCAATGGCATGATTTACATGCGCGGCCAACCTGAGGATTACGACCAATGGGCTGAGCTCGGCAACCCGGGGTGGAGCTGGAACGAAGTGCTGCCCTTTTTCAAGCGCTCGGAAAACAACATACGAGGTGCCGATGCCTTCCATGGTGACCAAGGTCCACTTTGTGTATCGGACCCGGTCGAAATCCACTCTACCGCTCAAGACTTCATCGCTTCCTGCGTGAGTGCGGGCATCGCACCTTCCAATGATTTGAACGCACCGCCATACCCTGCCGTCGGTGTGCGCCAATACACCATCAAGGGTGGGCAACGTCACTCGGCCTATAAAGCCTTTATCGAGCCCGTGCGCCATCGCTCCAACCTTGTAATCCTGACCGATGCGCACGTCTCACGCGTGCTGTTCGACGGCAAAGAGGCCACGGGTGTGGAAATTATTCAGGGAGGTCTGCGTCGCGCAATCTCAGCCACGCACGAGGTGATCCTGAGCGCCGGTGCACTGGCCTCGCCACAGTTGTTGATGCTCTCAGGCGTCGGCGGCATGGAGCAGTTACAACGCCATCAAATTGCCGTTCGCCACGAATTACCTGGTGTGGGCCGCAACCTGCAAGATCATTGGTATGTTTCCTTTACGTGGCGCTGCACCCCAGAAAGCTCGGTCAACCACCGTTTAAGTGGGCTGCGCAAGTACCTGGAAGGCGCACGCTATGTACTGACACATGGCGGCTATCTGGCCTTGGGGGCGGCACCTGTGACGGCCTATGTGAGAAGTGAGCCGGACACTCGCGTCGATTTGCAGCTGTCTCTCAACCCCATGAGTTTCTCGGCTGCACCTTCCGGCGAAGTAGCCGCCGATAGCTACCCTGGCATGTCCGCCTCGGTGTTGCTGCTTACACCAAAGTCGCGCGGGTATATGGATCTGGCGAGCAACAACCCCCTGGATGCACCGCTGCTGTACCCTAACTACTTCAGTGACGAGAGCGATGTGCGCCGTCACGTTGCTGGGTTGCGCCTATTGCGTCAGATCATCCAACTACCGCCACTGGGATTGCGCGTAATCGAGGAAATGAAGCCCGGCCCTGACTGCGCCAGCGATGAACAGCTTTTTGATTATCTCAAACGTTTCGGAAGCACAGGCTGGCACCCGGTAGGCACCTGTAAGATGGGCAGTGATAGTGACGCAGTGGTCGATACCAGGTTACGTGTGCATGGCCTGCGGCGATTGCGCGTGATCGACGCGTCAATCATGCCGGTCATCCCTGCAGGCAACACCAATGCACCTTGCATCATGATCGGTGAAAAAGGCGCGGACATGATCCGCGAGGATGCAATCGCACCACGGAAAATAGCTATCTGACCTTAAGGAAAACGCCCGATAACGACCCCGTCCGGATTGAACATACCTCAAACCAATAGTCGCTTTATGGGCGGTAAATGGGTCGCGCCCTCGCCCCTTGAAACCTCCGCTGTACAAGATTTCGCTACCGATGAAGTCGCCACTCACGTGGGGGTATAAACACGTTCTTTCATTGCTATCCGGATTGCTTATCCGATGGACCAGGAATGTGCGTTAAAACACGAAGAGAGAAACAAATTACAGCCACTTCAAGTTCATAGAAATGCAGCTTCGAAATTCGCAACTTGGTTTGCAAGGCTCTGCGGCCTAGCTTACGGGGTGTCTACTCAACAACACAAAAGGACACCCGGCCATGGCCAACTTCCTCGACCAATCGCAACAGATGTGGCTCGACAGCGTGAACCGTTTCATGGACAACGAAGTCACCGTCGAATACATCCGCAAGTGCGACCAAAATCGCGACTACCCCTACGAGGCCTACGAGAAGATTGCCCAGCAGGGCTGGCTCGGCCTGCTGTTCTCCGAAGAGGAAGGCGGCGCCGGCGGCAGCATCTTCGACTACGTACTGATGTCCGAAGGACTGGGCAAATACGGATTCGACTTCGCCGCCGCCATCCTGGTGCCGACCTTCACAGCGATGAATATCGCCAAGTACGGCACCCAGGCGCAGCGTGACAAGTACATCCAGCCCTTCATCGAAGGCAAGATCCGCTTCTCGGTGTCGATGACCGAGCCCGACGCAGGTTCGGACGTGTTCGCCACCAAGACCCATGCTCGCCGCAACGAGAACGGCGACTGGGTCATCAACGGCGCGAAGATGTTCTGCTCCGGTGCACAGGCCGACAACACCGTCATCGCGATGCTCGTGCGCACCGACATGAAGGACAAGCACGGCGGCCTCACCATGCTGCTCATCCCGAACGACACGCCAGGCATGGTCATCAACAAGCTGCCTACACTGTCTCGCCATGCGACCGGCACCACCGAGATCTTCCTGGACGACGTCATCGTGCCCGGGGACGCGATCCTGGGTGTCGAAGGCCAGGGTCACGAGATCATTCTCAACCACCTGGAGCTTGAGCGCTGCGCCGTTGCCGGTGCCTACACCGGCAACGCGCAGGAAGCGGTGAACAACGCCAATCGCTACGCACACCAGCGCACCCAGTTCGGTCAGCCGATCTTCACCTTCCAGGTGCTCAAGCACATGCTGGCCGAGAACCAGACCCGCGTCGACGCGGCTCGTCTGCTCGTCTACCGCGCTGCAGCGCTCAAGTCCGAAGGACTGCCCGCGCCGAGAGAAACGTCCATGGCCAAGCTGTACGCCTCCGAAACCCTCAAGCAGTGCGCGCTCGACGGCATGCAGATTCTCGGTGGGTTCGCCAACCTGCCCGAGGCGGACATGGAGCGCTACCTGCGCGAAAGTGTCCAATGCACCATCGGTGGCGGCACTTCGCAGATCCAGCGAACCATCATCGCCAAATCCATGCGTCTGAATTAATGCCGTAGTCAGTCACCAACCAAGGAAACAGCCATGAGTCTGATCAACAACCAGATCAACCAGACCTTCGACGAACTAGAAGAAGGTCAGGTCTTCAATTCCGGTGGCCGCACTATTACCGAGACCGACGTAGTGAACTACTGCGCGCTGACTGGTAACTGGATCGCGATCCATTCGAACACCCTATATGCATCCAAGACTCGCTTCGGCAAGCGCCTGGTGCAGGGTGCACTGACCTACTCGATCGCCACCGGCCTGATTCAATTCGGCTTGGGGTTTCAGGCTAACTACGGTATCGACAACATGCGCTTTCTCAAGCCCGTGCTGATCGACGATACCGTGTTCGCCCGCGCCTCCGTGATCGGCAAAAAGGAAAAAGACGACAAGTACGGCGTCATCAGGTTTCTGATGCAGGTCCTGAACCAGGACGGAGATGTGGTGCAGCAAGGTGAATGGAGCCTGCTGATGTTGCGCAAGCGCGAAGACCTCGATGCACTGGTGGCTTCCACCTTGCCAGCACCAAAGGCCTGATTGCCATGAAGACAATCCGTATCGGCTCCGGTAGCGGGTTCTGGGGTGACAACCTCGACCCTGCGATCGAGATCGCCAAGCACGGCAACGTGCAGTACCTGGCTTATGACTTCCTCGGTGAGCCAACCATTCCACTTCTGCAGAAGATGCGCCAGAAGAACCCGGATCACGGCTTCGTGCCGGCTATTCGCGCCGTGGTACGCGGGGTGCTGCCGATCTGCCTGGACAAAGGTATCAAGATCCTCACCAACGCAGGCGCAGCTAATCCACAGGCATGCGCCGACACTATCCTGGCAGCAGCAAAAGAGGTGGGCATTACCAAACTCAAGGTCGGTATCGTCACCACCAACGACATCCAGCAAAAGGTCGAGGATCTGCTCGACAAGGGCATGAAGTTCACCAACCTGGATACCGGGGACAATGACTTGGGCCGGGTGCGCGAACGCATCGTCGGCTCCTACGTCTACTCTGGCGCCTACGGCTACGTGGAAGCACTTCAGGCAGGTTGCGACATCATCATTTCAGACCGCGCGACCGACGACGCAGCCATTCTGGCGCCGCTGGTGTATGAGTTCGGCTGGAAATGGGACGACTGGGATCGACTCGCGATCGGCATCACCGCAGGCCACCTGATCGAATGCGGTGCAGCTTGCTCCGGCGGTATCAGCGGATTGTGGAAAGAAGTGCCTGAGCCGTGGAACATTGGCTACCCCATTGCCGAGGTCAATGAAGAGGGCGAACTGTTCATCACCAAAGTGGACGGTACCGGTGGCCTGATCAACAAAATTACGCTGACTGAACACCTGCTCTACGAAGTGCATGACCCAAGCAACTACCTGATGCCCGAGGTGATCAGCGACTTCACCAACGTTCAGATGGAAGAAGTGGCCAAGGATCGTGTGAAGGTCTGGGGCGCGAAAGGCAAACCCGCACCGGCCACGCTCAAAGCGGGCATTGCCTACACCGACGGATACATCGGTGAGGTCGAATCCTCCGTGACCTGGCCAGATGCCGTGGCCAAGGCACGACGCTCGTTCGAAATCATCAAGAAGCGTTTCGAGATGGTCAATCTCAAGGCCGAGGAAGTGCGTTTCGACATGATCGGCGTTGACTCCTGTCACTGGTCGGCCTCCCCCGAGCCCGACGAGGACATCAACGAGGTGCGCATCCGCGTGGCCGCCAAGTGCGCCAACCGTGCCGAAGCCAGCAAAGTCGCCCGTGAGTGCGTGATGCTGATGGGCACCGGCCCGATCGGATCAACCGGTCAATTGAATACACCTGCCCCGCGCGAGGTATTCGCCCTTTGGCCAACGCTGATCGCACGCGAGCAAGTCGTGCAGAACGTCGAGATACGGGAGCTTTGACATGGCCAAGCTACAACTGAAAGACCTGGTATATGCCCGTTCGGGCGACAAGGGTGACATCAGCAACATAGCCGTGATCGCCAAGGAACCACGCTTTTATCCCTTGCTGCAAAAGCACCTGACGGCAGAGCGAGTGAAGGCGTTCTTCGGCGAGATGTCCAAGGGCTCGGTGGACCGCTACGAGGTCCGGACACTGCACGCGATGAACTTCGTGCTGCGCAACTCGCTCGGCGGCGGCGCTACCCGCAGCCTGCGTATCGACTTCACCGGCAAGACCATGTGTCAGGCAATCCTGCGTATCGTCCTGGACGTCGATGAAAACGATCTGCAGCTGATGCACTGATGGAGAACCGACATGAGCAATAAAGCCAGAATCATTGGCGTCAACATGGTCAAGTTCGCCAAGCCAGGCGCACATGAACCTTACGAGGTCATGGGCGCCAAGGCCATCCGCGGCGCGCTGGAAGATGCCGGCATCCGGTATGACCAGGTGCAACAGGCATTCGCCGGCTACGTGTACGGCGACAGCACCTGCGGCCAGCGGGTAGCCTATAGCGTGGGCATGAGTGGTATCCCGGTGTTCAACCTGAACAACTACTGCGCCTCGGGTTCGTCGGCGCTGTTCCTGGCACGCCAGGCCGTAGAGGCAGGGATCGTCGAATGCGCGCTGGCCTTCGGCTTCGAGGAGATGAAACCCGGGGCACTTGCCAGTGCCTTCGGCGATCGCACCTCCCCCGTTGGCTGGATCTACGAACGGCAGCAGGAACTGGCCCCACAGCTCCCGCAGGATGCGCCACGCGCCATCAAGGCCTTCGGCTCGGCAGGCTGGGAATACATCAATCGCTACGGCGCCAATCCCGACATCTTTGCCAAGGTGGCAGTGAAGACGCGCAGTCATGCGGTAAACAACCCCTACTCGCTCTTCAACAAGCCACTGACCGTTGAAGAGGTGATGGGCGCGACGCCGATGTATCCTCATCTCACTCGCTTGATGGCCTGCCCACCGACCTGTGGTGCTGCAGCTGCCATCGTGTGCAGCGAAGCGTTCGCGGCCAGGCATGGCATCAGCAACGCCGTCGAGATCGTGGCGCAGTCGATGACCACCGACACAGAAGCCAGCAAGCTCGATCTGCTGAATCTGGTAGGTGCCGACATGACACGTCGCGCCGCCCAGGAGGTGTACGAGGCGGCGGGTATCGGCCCGCAAGATGTGAATGTCGTGGAGTTGCACGACTGTTTCACGCCGAACGAGGTCATCAGTTATGAGGGCCTGGGCCTATGCCCTGAAGGGGGCGCCGAGAAGTTCATCGCCGACAGGGACAATACCTATGGTGGCAAGTACGTCATTAATCCTTCGGGCGGCCTGATGTCCAAGGGCCACCCATTGGGTGCCACAGGCTTGGCCCAATGCACCGAGTTGGTGTGGCACCTGCGCGGCCAGGCCGGGCAGCGGCAGGTTGAGAATGCACGAATCGCCTTGCAGCACAACATTGGCCTGGGTGGCGCCTGCGTCGTAACGATGTACCGGCGTACCTGACCCAGCCCCGAGCGGAACGGGCCATCAGGGCCGCTCCGCTCGAACGGCAAGCAAGTAGCCGCTATTTTTGATGTCCCATAACAATAATCGGAGTAAGCGACATGGCAGGACCACTTGCCGGGGTACGGGTACTGGACCTGACCTCGAATTTCATGGGCCCCTATGCCTCGCTGCTAATGGCAGACATGGGCGCGGATATCTGCAAGATCGAGGCGCCCGGTGGCGACCCTACGCGAGGCGTCGGGCCCTGCCGCAACCCTGGCATGAGCGCGATCTTCCTGCACCTGAACCGCAACAAGCGCAGCGCCGTGCTGGACCTCAAGCACCCAGAGGCGGCACAGGCGCTCCAGCACATGCTGGCCTCGGCCGACGTGGTGCTACACAGCCTGCGTCCCAAGGCCATGGCCAAGCTCGGCTTGACCTATGACGAGGTCAGGAAGATCAACCCACGCATCATCTACTGCGGCGCCTTCGGCTTCGGGCAGAACGGCCCCTACGCCGATCGCCCCGCCTACGACGACCTGATCCAGGCTGCAGTGGGCATGCCGGTGCTTCAAGCGCGCAAAGTTGGCCCCCCCTCCTACGTCGCCACCGCCATCGCTGACCGAATCGTCGGAATGGCAACCTGCAACGCGGTGGCGATGGCGCTGTATTACCGCGAAAAGACCGGGCACGGGCAATCGGTGGAGGTGCCCATGTTCGAAACCTTCGCCCATTTCGTCCTGGGCGATCACCTGTACGGCCACACCTTCGAGCCGCCGATCGGCGACTGGGGCTACGCCCGCATGATGAGCGCCGAACGCCGCCCGTACCAGACGCAGGATGGCTACCTGGGCGTCAATATCTACACCGACCGCCACTGGCAGCGCTTCTTCCTCGCCGTCGGTCGCCCCGACATGGCCGACGACCCACGCTACGGCACGATCTTCGGCCGCACGGAAAACATCGGTTACCTCTACAAGTTCCTGGCCGACACCTTCGAGACCAAGACAACGGCACAGTGGTTGAGCATCCTCACCGAAGCCGACATTCCCGTCATCGAGATGAACACCCCCGAAACACTGCTGCATGACCCGCACATGGAAGCCGTCAACTTCTTCCAGGTGCAGCAGCACCCCAGCGAAGGCCTGCTGCGCATGCTGGGCATCCCCCAGCAATGGAGCGAGAGCCACCCCGAGCAGCGCTACCCCGCTCCACGCCTGGGTGAGCACACCGTGCAACTGCTGACCGAGTACGGATTGACCACGGCGCAGGCACAACAGGTCGTGACGTCCGGCGGAGCCGTGCAGGCCCCCGACGAACCCACAGCCAGCGCGTGAACAAGGAGACAGCAATGGAAAATGATCCACGAGCTGACCTGCCCCTGGCAGGCATTACCGTCGTCGAGCTCGGTGACAGTGCTTCTGCTCCGTTCGCCGGCCATGTGCTCACCGGTCTGGGTGCACAGGTCTGGAAGGTGGAGCGCCCGGCCGGTGACTCCTCGCGCGGCTGGGGGCCCAGCCAATGGAAAGGCAGCGGCGCCGCGTTCCACGCCATCAACCGGGGCAAGCGTTCCATCTGCCTGGACATCAAGGACCCGGTGCAACTGGCCACGCTGCACAACCTCATCGAGGGCCACGCCGATGTCTTCCTGCACAACCTGCGCCCGGGCAGCGCCGACCAGTACCACCTCGACCCCGAGAGCCTGCGCCAGCGCAAGCCTGGATTGGTGGTTTGCGAGGTGGGTGCCTACGGGCACCTGGGGCCCTTGAGCAAGCTGCCTGGCTACGACCCGCTGATGCAGGCCTTCTCCGGCATCATGACGCTCACCGGCGAGGACGGTCAGGCGCCTGTGCGCGCGGGTGTCTCCATCTGCGACTTCGGCACCGGCATGTGGGCGGTGATCGGCATCGTCGCCGCCCTCCTGCGCCGTGAGCGCAAGCAGATCGGCGCGACAGTCAACAGCTCGCTGCTGGAGACCGCAATCGCCTGGATGTCCATTGGCATCGCCAACTACGCCGCAGACGGCAACCCTGGTGGCCGCCATGGTTCGGGCGTGGCGTTCATCGTACCGCACCGTGCCTATGAGGCAGCGGACGGCCACGCCATCATCAGTGCTGCCAATGACACGCTGTTTGCCCGCCTGTGCGATGCCCTGGGTCATTCCGAGTGGGCCACCGACACCAGGTTCGCCACCAATGCCGGGCGCATCGCCAATCGCAGGGAAATCGACGGGCTGATCGCCGAGCGCATGAAACAACACACCCGCGCCCATTGGCAGAAACACTTCGATACCCTCGGCCTGCCCTGCGCCTCGGTGCAAACCACCGAAGAGCTCTACGCCCATGAACAGACCCGCGCCCTTGGCATTCTGGGCAGAACGAGCGAAGACGAGATCGAGCTGGTGGGCATGCCCCTGTCGTTCGACCGCCAGCGCCCACCCGCCCTGGGCTCGGCTCCCGAAATCGGCCAGGATAACGCACGCCTCTACCAGTTGCTGCAAGGTGCCTGACCAACGCGGGCGCCGGTGCACCTTCATTCCTCATTGGATGGTTTCATGAACAAGCAAGCTCAAGGCCCGTTGAAGGGTGTCAAGATCGTCGAAGTAGGTGGCATCGGCCCAGCCCCGTTCTGCTGCATGCTGCTGGCCGACCTGGGCGCGGAGGTCGTGCGCATCGACCGGCCAGCGGGCCATGACGGCGGCGCGCCTATCGATGCCCGTTTCGACCTGCTCAACCGCAGCAGGCGCAGCGTACAGATGAACCTCAAGCAACCCGAGGCCGTGGCCGCGGTGATGCGCATGGTGGAACAGGCCGACGTGCTGGTCGAAGGTTTTCGCCCGGGCGTGATGGAGCGCCTGGGGCTGGGCCCCGAGGCCTGTCTGAACGCCAACCCACGCCTGGTATATGGCCGCATGACCGGTTGGGGTCAGGACGGCCCGTTGGCCCAGGCGCCAGGGCATGACGTCAACTACATCTCTCTGACCGGCGCTTTGCATGCCATAGGCCGGGCTGGCGAGGCCCCGGCGATTCCGCTGAACCTAGTGGGCGACTTCGGCGGTGGCTCGCTCTACCTCGCATTGGGCATCCTCAGTGCCCTGCTCGAGGTGCGTACGTCAGGCCAGGGCCAGGTGGTGGATGCGGCCATGGTCGACGGTGCAGCCTCGTTGATGACCTTGGTCTACGGCTTCCATGCCGCCGGCTACTGGAAGGATGAGCGCGGCACCAACCGGCTCGACTCCGGCGCCCCTTGGTACAACGTCTATGAGACCCAGGACGGCAAGCACGTCAGCATCGCCGCCAACGAAGGGCGTTTCTACCGCGAAGCCCTGGGCGTGCTGGACCTGGCGGAGCAAGATCTGCCAGCGCAGCACGACCAGGCCGGCTGGCCACTGATGAAGCAGCGCTTCGCCGAGGTGTTCAAGACCCGCACGCGTGATGAGTGGACCGCGCTGGCCGCTGGCACCCAGTCCTGCATCGTTCCGGTGCTGTCACTCGCTGAAGCGCCGCAGCACACCCACATCCAGCAGCGCGGCAGCTTCCAGGAAGTCGCGGGTGTGCTCCAACCGGCGCCCGCGCCGCGCTTTAGCCGCACCCCGGGGGCCATCCAGAACCCACCGCCTCATCCAGGCCAGGATGCCCAGGCGGTATTGACCGATTGGGGTTTCTCCGCCGATGAGCAACAACGCCTACGCGCGGCAGGGGCCGTGCTGTAGGGCCACCCCTACCCGAGCCGCCTTGCGGCCCTTCGCGGGTAAACCCGCTCCTGCAGCCCAGGTGTTACCCACGATATACGCCGTCACTGCTGGAGCGGGTCTACCCGCGAAGGGCTGCCAACCCGCCTGATTCGAAAACACAACATCGCCGCTGATCGAGGAGACAGCCATGCGCATTGCCATCATTGGAACAAGCGGTTTCATTGGCTCCGCCTTGCTTACCGAAGCCCTCATGCGGGGCCATCAGGTCACTGGCCTGGTGCGTCACCTCGAGCGCTTGGACGCTCACCTACGACTGACCGCGAAACTGTGCAATGCATACAGGTGCATCCGGTGGTCGATGCCTGCGGCGGGCTGAGTGAGCGCACCGAACAGGCCTCGTTGCGACGCATGGAGGCGGCAGGTGTGGTGATGACCTCCGTCGTCTCGATGGCGGGGGGATTTCAGGCGACTTTGTCACCTCGCCGGGCCGTGAAGCCATCGGCGTGGTCTACCAACTGATCGCGGCCGGCTACGGCCGTTGATCCACCAGAGCGGGTAGCCACCATGCAAGAAAACTTTTCGCTGGCCTCTCAATTGCGGGCTCTGTTGCGTCCCGGCGATACCCTTTGGTGGGGCCAGGCCATGGCCGAACCCCTCACGCTCACGCGTGCCCTGGTGCAACACCGGCACGCGCTCGCCCAAGGCGGCCGGCTGAGAATCTTCGTCAGCTACGGCAGCTCCCACACGCTGCTCCCGGAACAGTCCGACGTGTTCGACTTTGCTGGGTGCATCGCCGGTGGCACGCACCGCAAGCTGGCTGCGGCCGGTGTGTTCGATATCTACCCCGGCCACTACTCGCAGATCCCCGAGCTGATTCGCAGCCGGACCCTGGCGGTGGACGTGGTGCTGGTCCAAGTCTC
Source organism: Pseudomonas sp. NPDC089569 (assembly GCF_050280625.1). Lineage (NCBI taxonomy): Bacteria > Pseudomonadati > Pseudomonadota > Gammaproteobacteria > Pseudomonadales > Pseudomonadaceae > Pseudomonas > Pseudomonas sp. NPDC089569. The sequence continues at coordinate 79,140 of NZ_JBNNVQ010000011.1, read as the reverse complement.
GCCCGCCGATGCGCAGGGCCGCCATAGCCTGGGGCTGATCCAAGAGTACCTGCCCGCCGCCCTGGAGCGGGCACGCGTCATCATTGGCGAGGTGAACCCGGATATCCCCTGGACGCACGGCGGCGTGCATCTGAAGGCAGAAGACTTCGATCTGCTCGTCGATGCCGAATGTGCGCCTCTCGATGCCGAGCGCTCCGATCCAAGCCCGACCGAACAGGCCATCGCACGGCACATCGCCGCACACATCCAGGACGGTGCGACACTGCAGATCGGCATCGGCAAGTTGCCCGAGGCCGTGCTGGCGTTGCTGCATGACCGCCGTGACCTGGGCCTGCACAGCGGCGCGGCCGGCGACGGCATCGTGAGCCTGGCCGAAGCGGGAGTACTGACCAATGCGCGCAAAGGCCGCGATGTAGGTGTCAGCGTGGCCGGCATCCTGATGGGCACCGAGCGCCTGCGTCACTGGGCCGATCGCAACCCCGCCCTGGCCCTGCGCGGCACCGAGTACACCCATGACCCGGCGGTGCTCGCCAGCCTGCAGCAACTGGTGGCCATCAATGGCGCGATCGAGGTGGACATCACCGGGCAGGTCAATTCCGAGGTCGCCGGCGGCTTGTATGTCGGGGGCGTGGGCGGCTCGGTGGACTTTCTGCGTGGCGCGGCGCGTAGCAAGGGCGGACTGCCCATCGTCGCCCTGCCCTCCACGGCCAAAGGCACGACGCGCATCGTGGCGCAACTGAGTGGACCGGTGAGCACACCGCGCTGCGACGCAGGCCTGATCGTCACCGAACACGGCATGGCGGACCTGCGCGGGCAGCCGTTGTCACGACGTGTACAGCGCATGATCGATATCGCAGCCCCCGAGCACCGGGCCGAGCTGCAGCGCCAGGCCGATGAGACCTTACGCTGCTGCGGCATGGCCCGCCTGCTGTAGGTGATTATCTAGCTTGTTGCGCCGCCCCTGCAGGTAGCTGCATAACCTGATAGCTCTCGCCGGGCGGGTGGAGATCCTTGGGGAAGCAACTGTCTTTTGTTGCCTGCCTCGGTCCATTCGCGGGCAAGACCGCTCCTGCACCCAGGTGTGACGTAAAAAAACGCCCCGGGGAAAAACCCCGGGACGCTGGAGCAACCGGTCAGACTTCCTGGCAGCTCTTGCCCACCCCGTCCGCTGCGTCGGGCCTTGAATCAGGGTTTGGGATGAGGGTCACGACCATCGCCGCCACCACCGCCGGCAGCGCGAAGGCATAGAAATTCCACTGATGATCAAGGTTGGCGCCCACGATCCAGCCACCGATCATCGGCCCCAGGATCGCGCCGGCCCGCCCGATGCCCAGCGCAGCCCCCACCGCTGCGCCTCGGCATGAGGTCGGGAAATAAGCGGCGAGGAAACCGTACAGCAAGGTGCTCGAGCCGATGGTGCCCAGGCCAGCGCCAAACACCGCGCACATCAGCCAGAAGGCATCGGGTTTCTGGCTCAATGCCAAGAGCGATAGCCCACCGATCAGGTAATAAGGCACAACCACCCGCTTCGACCCGAGGCGGTCGGCAAACGCGGCACCGGCCAAGGTGCCGATCACCGCCCCCATTTGCAGCACCAACAAAAACTGCAACGAAGACCCCAGCGGATAGCCTGCATGACGCATCAGCTGCGGCAGCCAGGTATTGAGCCCATAGATGATCAGCTGGGTGCAGAACATCCCGCAGATGAACAACACAGCCACACCGCGAAAACCGCTGGAAAACAGCAACCGATAGCCAATCCTCCCCTCGGTGACAGGTTGTGCCTTGTGATGGGAGGCCTGCTCCTGCAGCACCTGGTCGAAATCCATCCCATATCGCTGTGCCAGTGTTCGCGCCTCATCGAGACGCCCACGGCCGACCAGGTAGTTCACCGACTCAGGCAGCAGGAAGTACATGACCGGCAGAATCACGATGTACAACCCACCCAACGCATACAGCGTGCGCCAGCTGTGCTCTGGCAGCAGGGCCAGTGCGGCCAGCGCCGAGACGATCCCGCCCACCGAATACCCGGTCAGCATCAGGCCGTTGTACAACTGCCGACGCTGCCGCGGGGCGTACTCGATCGTCAAGGCCACCGCGCACGGCACTACACCGCCAAGGCCGATGCCACTCAGAAAGCGGAAAATACCCAGCATCTGCGGCGACTGTGCCGTGGCGCACAGGGCCGAGCCCACCGAAAACCAGAGCACGCCAATCATGATCAGGTTGCGACGACCGAGCCGGTCGGTCAGCCACCCCGTAAGGAGGAAGCCCACCATCAGACCGGCCAGCGTCCAGCCCCCGATCATCCCAGCCAACGCCGGTGTCATGCTCCAGCCAGGTTCTTCCATCAGGCTAGGGACAGTCGCCCCATAGATGATCAGGTCGTAGCCGTCCGCCACGATCGTCAGGAAACACAAGATGACCACGAGCAGCCCACTGCGAGTTGAAACCTTTGCTTGCCTCATTGCGCTTGCCTCCGGCCAGGCACGGCCCCCCTGACCGCAAAGGACAAGTAGGACCGGGCCCAACATTTCAGGTATTTGTTTTTGTTGTTCGATGGGTACCGACCAGAAGGCCACCCCACCCTCGTGGCAAACCGTTCTTTGTGAAGCGTGACAAGCGTTCTGCCTATCGCTCCACGCGCTCGAAGATGGCGGCCAAGCCCTGGCCACCGCCGATGCACATGGTCTCCAGGGCATAACGCCCCTGGCGACGCTGCAGCTCATGCAACACCGAGGTCATGATGCGCATGCCCGTTGCGCCCACCGGATGGCCCAGGGAGATGCCCGAGCCGTTCACGTTGAGCCGGTCGGGGTCGTTCCAGCCCCAACCCTTGAGCACCGCCAGCACCTGGCAGGCAAAAGCTTCGTTGACCTCCACCAGGTCCATCTGCTCGAAGCCAAGGCCGGTACGGGCGAACAGTTTGTTCACCGCCGGCACCGGGCCAATGCCCATGGTCGCCGGCTCGCAACCGGCCGCCGCCCAGCTGTGCAGGTAGCCGATCGGCTCCAGGCCCAGCTCGTCCAGCTTGTCCTCGGCCACCACCAGACAGGCTGCCGCGGCATCGTTCTGCTGCGAGGCGTTGCCGGCGGTGACCGTGCCGCCCTGGGTCAAGGTGCGCAGGCCGGCCAGCTTTTCCAGCGTGGTGTCGCCACGCACGCCTTCATCACGGGTCACCAACAGCGGCTCGCCGCGCTTCTGCGGCACGCTGATCGGTACGATCTCGGCATCAAAACGCCCCGCCTCCCAGGCCGCGGCGGCGCGTTGCTGGCTGCGCGCGGCGAAGGCGTCGGAGGCTTCACGGCTGATGCCGTACTCGCGGGCCAGGTTCTCGGCGGTCTCGATCATCCCCGAGATGCGCCCGAAGCGGTGCTCTGGCTGTGAACGTTCACGGCCACGGTCCAGGCGGTCGTGCAGGGTCACGGAACCGGCCTTGGAGCCCCAACGCATGTCAGTGCTGTAGTACTCGATGTTGCTCATGCTCTCCACGCCGCCGGCAAGTACCACGTCCGCGGCACCGGTCTGCACCATCATCGCGGCGCTGACCAGAGCCTGCAGACCACCACCACAACGGCGGTCCAGTTGCATGCCCGGTACGCTAACCGGCAGGCCCGCTTCCAGGGCGATCCAACGGCCAACGCAGGGCGTTTCGGAACTGGCGTAGGACTGGGCGAAGATCACGTCATCGATACGCTCAGGGTTCAATTTGGTCTGTGCCAGGATGGCCCGTACCACCTCGGCGCCCAGACGTTCAACCGGCACGCCGCGCAGGCTGCCGCCAAATGACCCCACCGGCGTGCGCCGTGGTGCCACGATCGCTGCTCTTCTCATGGTTGCCTCTCCTCAGAGCGCGTTTTGTAGTTGAGGCACAATTTCGAACAGATCGCCCACCAGCCCGTAGTCGGCTACTTGGAAGATCGGGGCCTCTTCGTCCTTGTTGATCGCCACGATCACCTTTGAGTCCTTCATGCCTGCCAGGTGCTGGATCGCTCCGGAGATACCGACGGCGATGTATAACTGCGGCGCAACGATTTTGCCGGTCTGCCCGACCTGCATGTCGTTGGGCGCATAACCCGCGTCGACCGCGGCACGCGATGCACCCACTGCGGCCCCCAGCGTGTCTGCGAGACTGTAAAGCAGGCCGAAGTTGTCACCGCTCTGCATGCCCCGGCCACCGGAAACCACAATTTTGGCTCCGGTCAGCTCTGGACGGTCCGACTTGGCCAGTTGCTCGCCTACGAAACGGGACAGACCTTGCTGGAAAGATGCGCCAACCGCTTCAATGATTGCGCTCCCACCTTCTGCCGCCACAGGGTCGAAGCCGGTCGCACGTACACTGATGACCTTGACCGCCGCTGTAGATTGCACGGTGGCGATGGCATTGCCGGCGTAGATCGGGCGCTTGAAGGTATCTGGGCTGACCACTTCGATAATCTCGGAGATCTGGTCGACATCCAGCAATGCCGCTGCTCGCGGCAAATAGTTCTTGCCGTTGGTGGTTGCCGGCGCGAGCACATGGCTAAAGCCCTTGCCCAGCGACGCAATCAATGGAGCAATGTTCTCTGCGAGGAGATAAGCGTAAGCCTCGTTATCAGCCACCAATACCTTGGTGACCGTATCGATCTTTGACGCGACCTCGGCGACCGGCCCGACATGGTGACCCGCCACCAGGATCGCGATGTTATCGTCTATCTTCCGGGCGGCTGCCACGGTGTTCAATGTTACGGCGCTCAAGACGCCATTGCTGTGCTCAGCGATTACCAGGACGGCCATCAGATCACCTTCGCTTCGTTCTTGAGTTTCTCGACCAGTTCGGCCACGGATTTCACTTTGATACCGCCACTGCGAGCTGCTGGAGCCTCGACTTTTAAAACTTTGACCGTTGAGGCGATGGAGACACCAAGCGCAGCTGGAGTAAGGGTCTCCAGTGGTTTTTTCTTGGCCTTCATGATGTTTGGCAGCGACGCGTAGCGCGGCTCATTCAGACGCAGGTCCGTGGTGATCACGGCCGGCAGGCTCAGTTCAATGGTCTGCAGACCGCCATCAACTTCACGGGTGACGTTTAATCTGTCGCCGACCACTTCGATCTTGGAGGCGAAGGTACCCTGGGCGTAACCGGTCAGCGCAGCCAGCATCTGGCCGGTCTGGTTGTTATCACTGTCGATGGCCTGCTTGCCGAGGATCAGTAGTTGTGGCTGCTCCTTATCTGCCACAGCCTTGAGACACTTGGCGATGGCCAGGGCGCTCAGCTCTTCGCCGGTCTCTACCAGGATGGCTCGGTCGGCACCCAGCGCCAATGCGGTTCGCAACTGCTCCTGAGTGGCGCTTGAGCCCACGGCTACTACCACCACTTCAGTGGCTACGCCTTGTTCCTTGAGCCTTACCGCCTCTTCCACGGCAATTTCACAGAAGGGGTTGAGCGCCATTTTCACACTGGCCAGTTCAACGCCGGAGTTGTCCGCCTTGACGCGAACTTTGACGTTGAAATCAACCACGCGCTTTACTGCAACGAGGACTTTCATGTTTCTGAATCTCCAACAGGGCTGGAACGGAAAAGAATGCGGCGAGCGCGTTCGATCAACGGACGATCGACCATTGCGCCATCGACTTGCACTGCGCCGCCATTGCGCACGGCCTCAAGGACTCTGCGAGCCCAAGTCACGGTTTGCGTATCGGGTAGAAAAGCCTTAGTGATCGGCGCCACTTGGCGTGGATGAATAGCAAGCTTGCCGCCAAAACCCAGGTTGCTTGCCCTCAGTGCTTCCTGGTGCACCAGGGACGAGTCATCGAAGCTTGGCGTGACCCCTTCCAGGGGGGGCGGCAAACCAGCCAGGCGTGACTGCAGGACCAGAACGCTACGGAAATAAGCCAACGCCTCCCAGCTCGGCTGACAGGCCAGGTCCAGAGCCAGATCCAGCGAACCAAAAGCGCCTTGGACCACCCCCGGTTCACGTAACAGACTGGCCAGATCCTCAAAGGCCGCGGCGGTTTCCACCAGTACGATCACGGGCACTTGGCGTCCCACCAAGGCATGTATCAGGCGAACGTCGGCTGCGGTTTCGGCCTTCGCCAGCATCAGCGCATCGAAATGAGCATCTTTCAGGGCGATTACATCGGCCTGGAAGTCAGCGGTATTCGTCGCATTGATTCGCACGATGACCGGTACGCTCTCGATGCCATGTCGGACCACCGCTTCACGGGCAACGACCCGATTACCGGCACCCACGGCATCTTCAAGATCGAGGATCACAGCGTCGGCGCCGCTGGCGGCGGCCTTGGCGAAGCGCTCTGGCCGGTCACCCGGCACGAACAGCGGTGCCAGAGGGGCATGGAAGTCAGTCAACATGTCGCGCTGGCCTCCATGTTCAGGTTGCCATCGGTATCCTGTGTCCAGGCCTGCAAGCTGTCGCCCTGCTCTTTCCAGGAAACCGCCGCACGGAACGTACGCCCAGCAATCAGCGGCACCTGGCCACGATAGGCGAAGCGCACTGGCACCCGTCCGGCATGACTGGCCGCCATGTTGAACAACAGACTCGCCTGCAGCGGCCCGTGTACCACGAGACCTTGGTAGCCCTCCACCTCGGTGGCGTAAGGCAGGTCGTAGTGGATACGGTGGGCGTTGAAGGTCAACGCCGAGTAACGCATCAGCAAGGTCGGCGGTGTCTCGACCCAGTGCTGCAACTCGCCCACGCGTTCCGGCCCCCCCACAGGTGCAGTTCCCGGCACGCCGGCTGCACGGTAGACGATGTCCTGCCGTTCCCGAATGGCCAGGATGCCCCCACAGGACAACGCGTGCTCGACGGTGACAAAGCACAGTTTGCCGCTGCGCCCTTCCTTGAAACGGATGTCATGAATGGTTGACAACCGCTGGATAGGTACGCCAATCGGCAACGGTGCGATCGTCTCCACCTCACCACCTGCCCACATGCGTCGTGGTAGCAGCACCGGTGGCAGGAACCCGCCGCGCCGCGGATGGCCATCCTCGCCCAGTTCTTCCATGCTTGCCGCTGCCGGGCTCGGTGCCAGGCACCAGTGCAACCCCGGCGGTGCGTAGCCTTCAGACTCCCACAAATGCGGCGCCAGAGTGGCACGGTAGGCGTCAAGCATTTGTGGTGTGATGATCGCCTCGCAGCGCTCCTGGCGCCCTAGCCAGCTCTGCAATTGGCCCAGATCGTTATCACTCATGATCGTGGCCTCAATAGGAGCGTGGCATGCCCAGCAGGTGCTCGGCGACGTAGCTAAGGATCAGGTTGGTTGAGATTGGTGCTACCTGGTACAGGCGCGTCTCACGGAACTTGCGCTCCACGTCGTATTCGTTGGCAAAACCAAATCCTCCGTGGGTTTGCAGGCACGCATTGGCCGCCTCCCAACTGGCCTTGGCCGCCAGGTACTTGGCCATGTTGGCCGCAGCACCCGCGTTCCGGCCACTGTCGTAGTCTTCACAGGCGCGCCAGCGCATCAGGTCAGCCGCCTCGATCTCGATGTGTGCCTCGGCGATGGGGAACTGAACTCCCTGGTTCTGACCAATCGGACGATCGAATACCACCCGCTCGCGTGCGTACTGAGTGGCCTTCTCGACGAACCAACGGCCATCTCCAATGCATTCGGCAGCGATCAGTGTGCGCTCGGCATTCAAGCCATCAAGGATGTAGCGAAAGCCCTTGCCCTCTTCACCGATCAGGCTGCTGGCAGGTATTTCCAGGTTGTCGAAGAACAGCTCGTTGGTCTCATGATTGACCAGGTTGGCGATCGGCTGGACGGTCAGGCCATTGCCGATTGCCTCGCGCAGGTCGACGAGGAAGATCGACATGCCATCGACCTTCTTCTTCACTTCGGCCAACGGCGTCGTGCGCGCTAGCAGGATCATCAGGTCGGAATGCTGTACACGTGAAATCCAGACCTTTTGGCCGTTGATCAGGTACTTGTCACCCTTGCGCACGGCGGTGGTTTTGATTCTGGTGGTGTCAGTGCCTGTGGTTGGCTCAGTCACTCCCATCGATTGCAGACGCAACTCGCCGCTGGCCAGCTTCGGCAGGTAGTAGCGCTTCTGCTCCTCGCTGCCGTTACGCAGCAGGGTGAACATGTTGTACATCTGCCCATGGATGGTGCCGGAGTTGCCACCGCAGTGGTTGACCTCCTCCAGGATCAACGACGCCTCCGCAAGGCCCAGGCCCGAACCGCCATACTCCTCCGGGATCATCGCTGACAACCAGCCTGCTTCAGTCATGGCCTTGACGAAGGCTTCCGGAAAGCCTTTTTGCTCGTCAATTTTGCGCCAATACTCAGCCGGGTACTCCGCACACAGAGCACGTACGCCCTCACGAATTTCCTGATAGCCCTCGCGAGCACTCATCGCATTCATAAAACTCAACCTCGTAAATTCGTTAACCGCGGGTAGATCAAACAGGGTCCCAACAGAACACGTCAGCGCTGACCTGCAACGGGGTGAAGGAGCCAGACAGAGCCGGCATGCCATGTTCGGCAATGGCTTGGGCAGTCCAGCCGTCGCCCTGCTGTACCGAACGAACCGGGCGGTTCTGACCCATAAGGAAGATTTCATTGCGGCGTACAGTGAATATCTGACCGTTGACGTCCTTGGCCTGGTCCGACAGCAGATACACTGCCAGTGCCGCGTTCTTTTCCGGGGTCATTTGCTTCAGACGCTCGACGCGTGCCTTCTCCTCCGGTGTCACATCCGGGATGGCACTGGTCATGCGACTCCACGCAAAAGGCGCCAGGCAGTTCGAGCGTACGTTGAAGCGCTGCATGTCCAGAGCAATGGACTTGCTCAAGGCAACCATGCCCAGCTTGGCCGCCGAGTAGTTGGCCTGACCGACGTTGCCGATCAGCGCCGAGGTGCTGACCATGTGCACGAAGGCGCCACTGTTCTGGGCGCGGAAGCGCTCGGCGGCCGCACGGCTGACGAAGAAACTGCCGTTCAGGTGCACTTGGATCACGGACTGCCAGTCCTCGACGCTCATCTTGTGGAAGATGACGTCACGGATGATCCCGGCGTTGTTCACCACACCATCGATACGGCCAAAGCTGTCCATGGCGCAGGTGATGATGTTCTGGGCACCGTTCCAGTCGGCGACGCTGTCGGTGTTGATTACCGCGCGACCGCCAAGGGCTTCGATCAACTTCTGCGTTTCCTGGGCCGGGGTGGACGAGCCGCCCTCGCCCCCCAGCGAAACACCCACGTCGTTGATCACCACTGAGGCACCGGCGCGCGCCATCTCCACTGCCAAGGCCCGGCCGATACCACCGCCGGCACCGGTGACCACTACTACTTTGTTGTCGAGCATGTCGTTCTCTCCGTCGTTCGGTTACAGGCCGAGCATCGCCTTGGCCAGGATGTTGCGCTGGATCTCCGAGCTGCCGCCGTAAATGGTCGCGGGGCGCGCCTGGAGGAACAGACCGGTAGGGTTAAGGTTGCCGTTGCCCTCGATCGGGTCCAGGTAAGCCGCGTACTCCCCGGCGATCTCCAACATGTAATCGGTGATGCGCTGGAACAGCTCGGTCTGATGCACCTTGAGCAGCGATACGTCGGCACCCAAGCTCTCACCGCGACGCAGGCGCTCGGCGAAGGTCTCGAACAACAGCTTGTGGTCGTCCAGATCCAGACGCAGTCGGGTCAGGTTGTCGCGAAAACCTGTGTCATCGCACAGGCCCAGGTGCTTGCCCAACACCGCGAGGCGTGTCAGCGCATTCGCCGACTGTTTGGGAGAGCCGAGGAAGATCCGTTCAAAGCCCAGTAGCGCCTTGGCCATGGTCCAGCCGGCGTTCATCTCACCAACCAGGTTGGCTTTCGGCACGCGCACGTCGTCAAAGAACACTTCGCACAGCTCATCGTGTAAATCGAGGTTGAGGATCGGCCGTACAGTCACGCCGGGACTGTCCATTGGCACCAGAAGGAAGCTGATGCCCTCCTGTTTCTTGGCGGCCTTGTCAGTGCGTACCAGGAGGAAAATCCAGTCGGCATCAGTGGCCAGCGTGGTCCAGATTTTTTGGCCGTTAACCACCCACTCGTCGCCGTCCAGCACTGCCTCGGTACGCAAGCTGGCGAGGTCGGACCCTGCGTTAGGCTCGCTGTAACCCTGGCACCAGATGTGCTCGCCCGAAAGAATGCGCGGCAGGAAGTATTGCTGCTGCTCGGGCGAACCGTAACGGATCAGCAGTGGGCCGAGCAGCATCATTCCGTGATCAGGGGTACGGGCCACTCCGTAATTTTCGAACTCCTCGGTGTACACCAGTTGTTTGGCCGCCGACAGGCCCATGCCGCCAAATTCACGGGGCCAACCCGGGCATAACCAACCGTGCTGGGAAAGGGTCATATACCAGCCTTTCACTTCTTCCCAATGCAGGCGCTTGGGCAGGTCGCGCAGTTCTTCAGGGAAATACGCCTGCAGGAACTCACGGACCGCCTGGCGGAACTGGTCGTCGCTCAGGGCATTGAAATCGGGTAATTGCAGTTTGTCGCTCATAGTGGTGTCCTCAAGCGCTGGTCAGGCGTGGCATGCAGGCGTCGTAGCGGCGCCGGTGCTGGTCGGAAGAGCCGTAGAGGTTGGCAAGGGTCATGGCCTTGCGCAGGTAGAGGCCGACATCGCACTCGTCGGTGTAACCAATGGCCCCATGCAACTGGACGCACTGGCGGGTCACCAGCAAAGCAGCATCAGCGGCGCGGGCTTTGGCGCGGGAAACCGCTGCACGACGCTGGGTGGCGGGCGCGCCGACGTCGCAACAGGCGGCCGCTGCTTCCACGCTGGCGCGCCAGAGGGCGAGTTGCAGTTTGAGGTCCACTGCCCTGTGTTGAAGGGCCTGAAAGTTGCCAATGGTCTGCCCGAACTGTTTGCGGGTACGCAGGTAGTCCAGCGTCAGGACGAAGGCCTGTTCGGCGACGCCCAACAGGTAGGCGGCAGTACCCAGCGCGGCTTCGTCGAAGGCGTCGACCAAAGACTGGGTCTGCAGTGGCAGTGCTTCGGCGGGGACATTGTCCAGATGCAGGTTGCCGAAGTGTCCACCGTCTTGGGTGGTGACGATGTCCAGATTCAGGCCAAGCGCGTTGGCTTCCACCAGCGCCAGGCCCTCTGGTGTGCTGACCAGAAAACCGTCGGCCGCGGCGGCCATGGGGATGCTCAGCTTGCGCCCGCTTACCTTGCCTTTGCTCAGGTGGGCCCAGCCCTGCGTGGTGTACAGGCTGCCGATTTCCTCCTGAAGGGCCGGTAGCAACAGGCGTTCACCGGCCAATTGCGCAGCCAGTTGCTCACCGTCAAGCAGACGCGCGGCGAGCACTCCCGGGACGAAGGGTTCGGGCAGCAGCGCGGCGCCGAACACTTCCAGCAAGGCACAGAACTCGGCCATACCCAGACCGGCACCGCCTTTCGCCTCTGGGATCGACAGACCCAGCCAGCCGTTGCCGGCCATCTCTTGCCAGACAGTGTCATCGAACCCAGGCACTTTGTAGCGCAGGCCGCGCACCCGGGCCAGCTCGCCAGCGGGAGCAAAAGCCGCTGCGCTGTCGCGAATCATGCGGATGTTTTCCAAACGTTCATCAACCGAATGCATTTCGATCTCCTGATAGCCTGTAGTGAATTCAGTCATGAGTGGAAGTCGCGGCGAACGTCACCAGGCCGTTGCTCACCACCACGGCGTCACGCTCCAGAACACGTGCTCGGAACGAACCGTCGCGCCAGATCTCACTTCGAATGGTTTCGCCCGGCAGCACCGGAGCAGAGAAACGCAACTCCATGCTGCGCAGGCGTGAAGCGTCGTAGTCACCAAGGGTTTTGAGCAGTGCGTGGCAGACGGTGCCGAAGGTACATAGGCCATGCAGGATTGGCCGACTGAAGCCTGCAGCCATGGCGACAGAGGGGTCCGCGTGCAACGGATTGTCGTCACCGTTGATGCGGTAATAGAGGGCTTGTTCAGGGCGGGTGGGCATATCGACGCAGAAGTCGGGCTCACTGCCTGGCACCTGATGACTGCTCCGTAGAGGCGTGCTGTCGCCACCAAAACCGCCGCCGCCACGTAGAAATATGGTGTTCAGCGTGCTCGCCAGTAGCAGCCCATCCTCGGCATTGCGCACCTCCTTGCGGGTGTAGAGCAAGGCGCCCTGCCCCGGTCCTTTGTCTACCACTCCAATGATTTTCGTCTCACCGATGATCTGACCTTCAACAGGGAGCGCGCCATGCACGGTGATCTCCTGCTCACCATGCACAACACATTTGGGGTCGACGCCCGATCGCGGATCGGCCAACCAGAAGCCCGGATGGCCCAGTACCAAGGCCATTGAAGGCATGGCTCGCAAATTGCGGCGGAAGTCGACGTAATCCAGTTGCCGCTCATCCAATGGATCGTGACCCACCCCAACAGACAGCGCGTAAAACGCCGTCTGGTTCCGGGTCAGTGTCTGACGGACTGCCGGGATCGGGTAATCAAGCAGCTTTTCAATCTCGATGGGCATCGCGCCATCCCCTTGTTCTTGTCGCTGTTCATGACTTGAGGGGATGTTTCAGTAAGAGAACTTTCAATTCAATTTACGAATTCGAAAGTGCCTCCTCGGTGAAATCGCATTGCAATCTGAGGATATTCAGGGTGCCGAAACCTCGTAACTGATAAGGCATCGGTTTAGTTGTTGTTCGCTGGATCGGAAGTGCCACTTTGACTTTCGTAAATTGAATTCCTGCTTTGCCTATCGAATCATTCTGTTCAATGAGCCGAGCCAGAGCATGCACTGGCGGGTATCAAATCGTCACAGAGAGGTCGAGAAGTGGAACGTGAATCAATGGAGTTCGATGTTGTCATCGTGGGCGCCGGTCCCGCCGGTTTGTCTGCAGCTTGCCGGCTGAAACAGAAGGCTCTGGAGTCTGGCCAGGAGATCAGTGTCTGCGTTGTCGAGAAAGGCTCCGAGGTGGGGGCCCATATTCTCTCCGGAGCCATTTTCGAACCACGCGCATTAACCGAGCTCTTCCCTGATTGGCAGGCGCTTGGCGCACCGCTGATCACGCAAGTGAAACGTGACGATATCTACTTTCTTCGCGACGCCGAACGAGCAAACAAAGTCCCTGGCTTCTTCGTTCCCCGCCCGATGCACAACGAAGGAAACTACATCATTTCCCTCGGCAACCTGTGCCGCTGGCTCGCTCAGCAGGCCGAAGCTCTCGGTGTCGAGATCTATCCCGGCTTCGCTGCCCAGGAAGCACTGATCGATGAGAATGGCAGCGTCTGCGGCATCGTCACCGGCGACCTGGGCGTGGACCGCGACGGGCAACCCAAGCCGGGCTACTACACCCCTGGGATGGAACTGCGCGGCAAGTACACCCTTTTTGCAGAAGGCTGCCGCGGGCATCTCGGTAAACAATTAATCAAGCACTTCGACCTTGACGCTGCTGCCGATGCCCAGCACTACGGACTAGGCATCAAGGAAATCTGGGATATCGATCCGGCGCGGCACGAACAGGGTTTGGTCGTGCACACTGCTGGCTGGCCGCTGGACGACGAGAATCCCGGCGGCTCGTTCCTCTACCACCTGGAGAACAACCAGGTGGTCGTCGGCCTGATCGTAGATCTGTCCTACAGCAACCCTCACCTATCGCCGTTCGACGAATTCCAGCGCTATAAGCATCACCCGGTCATTAGCCAGTACCTGGAGGGGGGAAAACGTGTCAGCTATGGCGCCCGTGCGATCTGCAAAGGGGGCCTGAACTCGCTGCCGAAGATGGTCTTCGCTGGCGGCGCGCTGATTGGCTGCGACTTGGGCACCTTGAACTTCGCCAAAATCAAAGGCAGTCACACCGCGATGAAGTCCGGCATGCTCGCCGCAGAGGCCATCGCGCAAGCACTACATGATGGGCGTTGCGGAGGGGATGAACTGCACGAGTATGTCGAAGGCTTCAAGGCCAGCTGGCTCTACGAAGAACTGCAACGCAGCCGCAATTTCGGTGCCGCCCTCCACAAGTTTGGAGCAGTTGCCGGGGGAGCATTCAACTTCATCGACCAGAACCTATTTGCCGGCAAGCTCCCATTCACACTTCGAGACACCCGCCCGGACCACAGTTGCCTCAAACCCGCCAGTGAAGCTCCGAGGATCGAGTACCCAAAGCCTGACGGCAAGCTCAGCTTCGACAAGTTGTCATCGGTATTTCTCTCCAGTACCAACCATGAGGAGGACCAGCCCGTTCACCTCAAACTGTCCGATCCGAATCTGCCAATCACCCATAACCTGTCGATCTACGACGAGCCCGCGCAGCGCTACTGCCCTGCCGGGGTATATGAAATCGTTCCAGCCAATGACGAAGGCAAGCAACTGCAAATCAATGCGCAGAACTGTCTGCACTGCAAGACCTGCGACATCAAGGATCCCGCTCAGAACATTACATGGATCGCCCCGGAAGGCACCGGCGGTCCCAACTATCCCAATATGTAACCTACGCATCACAGGAAGCAAAATATGAAAACGTTCGCAGCCATCATCACAACTTTGGCACTGGCCGGTTGTTCCCAAGGTTTCCTGGAGTCGCACTCCACCGGTTTTACCGAGAAGAGTAAAAAAAGTGCACAGGATTACGTGCAGTGCCTGGAGCCGAAATGGCAAGCCCCTGCCACCTCCATTTCGAAGATCAAGACACGTACGGGTTACTCACTGGAAATTTCCTCGACGCACATCGGGCCTATTGCCCTGGCAGTTGTGACTGAAGAAAACCCGGGGATCAATGTTGACGTCTTTCTACCTACTGCACAGGGCAGAGCCGAACGCTGGGAAGATGCTGCCCGGGCTTGCCTTTAAAACCTGACACGTTGCCCTGCGTCGCGAAGCACGTTGATGGATCACCTCCCTGGGTTGCCGAGCGCCTCGTCAACCCATTGCTGGCCCACCATGACAGACTCTGTAAATACCCATGAATACCTATGCCCCCGTTCAGCCTGGCCCAGCTGAAACCAAATCGACCAGTTGGCGCTCCTTTTTGTTTCCATTGGCAATCGCGCTGTCAGTTGGATTGGACTACTTCGATAACTCGGCTTTTTCGTTTTTCATCGGTGAGATCGCGGGTGGTATTGGCGCACCGCCTGACGAGTTGATCTGGTCATCCAGCGCCTACGCCGTGGCCAGTGTGCTGGGCATCCTGCAACATCAATGGTGGGTGGAGCGTCTTGGCAACCGCAACTACATCGGACTGTGCTTGCTGTTATGCGCTGCTGGTTCGCTTGCCTGCACCTTGAGTGATTCGCCTCTAGAACTGGCCATGGCTCGCGCGCTTCAGGGCTATGTGATGGGACCAATGCTCGGTGCTTGCCGCATCCTTCTGCAACTCGGCTTCGCACCGGTAAGACGTGCCGGCGCAGTACGGATCTTCCTGTTGATGATTTTGCTCTGCAGTGCACTGGCACCCTTGGCCGGTGGTTACCTGGTAGCGGCGTTCGGTTGGCGGGCAATTTTTTTCTGCACGATGTTCGCGGGACTATTGGTCGCCGTATTGGTACTACTGGTAGTCCCTGCCAGCGGCCGGGTGCCGGCTCATGAACGCGAGCAACCACCGCTGTGGCCTTACGTGGGTGCTGCTCTGGCGCTGGCAGCTCTGCAAATTGTGCTGCAACAACTGCGTTATACGCCATTCAGCGAATCGCCGGGGTTAGAGGCGCTAACACTGGCCGGGCTGCTGATGTTGGGAGGTTTCATCTGGCACCAATGGCGTCACCCGCATCCGCTTCTACGCCTGCAAGGCCTTAAGGAGGCAACCTTCCGCACCGGTCTGATTCTCTATGCACTGTATTACTTCATCAGTAACGCACTGGGTTACCTGGTCTCACGACTGCTCCAGGTGGGGCTCGACTATCCGGTGCAGAATGCCGGCCAATTAGTGGGTATGACCTCGCTGGCATCCTTAGGCGCAGCGGTCATCTATTTCCGGTATTCGGGTCGTCTGGCCCGCAAGAAATGGTTGTTCGTACCCGGTTTTCTGCTGGCCGCCGGCATCAGTGGCTGGCTAGCCAGTATGCCCCCCGACGTGAGCATGAGCTGGTTGCTGCTGCCATTGACGCTGCGTGGCCTGCTGCTCTTGTTCGTTGCGCTGCCGGTCGCCAATCTCGCGTATCAATCCTTCACCACCGACCTTTACCCGCACAGTTACCGGATCAAAAACATCGTCAAGCAGGTAGCCTATTCACTGTCGACCGCAACAATAATTGTCGTTGAACAGCACCGACTCGTGTTCCACCAGACAGTCCTTGCAGCCAACGTTTCACCCGGCAACCCGGCATTACGCGAGTTTCTTGCCCCTCTCACCCAGCACTTCGTACAGGCGGGTTATTCCGTTTCGGCTGCCAATGCGCTGGCCATGGCGGAAGTGGAAACGTTAATTACGCATCAGGCTAATTTTATGGGTTTTCTGGATGGGTTCATGCTGCTGGCAGCGTTGTCGGTCGGTGCCGCGCTGTTTGCATTGTGGCAGCGCCGTATCCATTGATTCCTCTGCGGATTTGCGACGCAAGTGGTGCAGTTCGCGAGTGATTGATTGACTGTTTTTGGTAGTCGAAATTGGGCCTTGTCATGTTCTCGCGGCTTGTGTGGGTTCAGCGGTCACCGTATCCCGGACATCACCTTTCGATCTTCATCGATTTCAGGGGGCGTCACACCTGAGAGCCAAGAGTTTTGTGCTCCGCCGAAGTAGAAAAACATGTGTTGCGCTAAATCGTGCATGCAGTTGAACGGCACGCCAAGCGAAGTCGTGACCTTGAACCGCCGCGATGTCGATCAGCTAAGCTTGGATATGGAATTGCAACAGATGGCGGGCAACAGCCTTCCTGCGAGCTCAATCCGTAATTGACCCTGCCTGGCAGCCCGTCTGGCAAACCGGTAGTAGCGGATACATGTGAGGAACGTAGCAACAAGAACCCGGTGCCCCTGCCTCGTGGGTGAGTGAACATGAACATTCGATGCAGTGCCCTGCAGTGTTTGTTTCTCTGTCTACTGCAGTGTGTCATCAACGCCTCGTTCGCTGCGACGCTACTCGACCTGCCTGCTGTCGAACTGGCCCCAGCCGAAGAAGTCGACCTCGGCACCAGCCACGCCCACCCGCTGTACAGAGGTGCCAACGGCACCCTGGACCTCAACCTGGAGGTGACAGCCTCACCCTTCTACAGCTCGTTCGACTACGCAGGTGCCGATGAAACGTCGGTGAAATGGATAGAAAGCTACTTCCGCGGCGGCTTGAGCGGCACCATGCGGGGATTGGGGGGGACCGTCTACGGTGGTGTCGGCATCATCTCCTCCAAGCTGTTTGGCGATGGCGACGCCGCCGGCACCTCCACCGGCCACGAATACCGCACCGACTTTGACAGCGCCTATGCCGGTTGGAAGAACAACTGGCTGGACCTCTCCGCCGGGCGCCAAAAATACTTGATGGGCGACGCCTTCCTGATTGCCGGAGACCAGTTTAACTTCGGTGAGCGCATCGGCAACGGCTTCAACCGCGGCGGGCTGTACTATCTCGCCGGCAGGGCGTCCTTCGCCAACACCGGCATCGTCAGGGTGCTTCCGTTGAAGGGCCTTTCGGTGGAAGGCTTTCACCTTGAGTCCAACAACAACGGTCAGGGTTCGCCGCATCTCGATGGGGTCAATAGTGAATACAGCCCGGCCCCTGGAAACACCCTGGGCGCAGCCTGGTTCCAGGTGAACAACGTCGACACCGAGCGCGCCGGAGGGCTGTTCGCCCTGCGCAAGGACCTGGACGTCTACAACCTGCGCGGTACGACCAACCTGGGCCTCACCCCGCTCTCCATTGCCGGCGGATATGCCGCCGAGCGTTCAAGCGATGTGGACGCCTACGCCTGGTACGCCAGCATCGACTACCAGTTTGCCGATGTACCGCTGGCGCCGCAGATCGGCTACCGCTACTCGCGCTTTTCCGGTGACGATCCCAGCACAAGCAAATCCGAAACCTTCGACCCACTGTTCTATGGTTCTACACTGGGCAATCCGGCATGGGTCCAGGGTGAGGTGGCGGGCAATTTCGCTGGCCCGTTCAACAGCAACGCCCGGGTGAGCCGGATTTCGCTGCAAACCATCATCAATGACAAGCTGGCCATCAGCGCCATGGCTTACCGCTTTGACAGCGAACGGGATTCGGAGCATCTGGCCGACGAACTGGACCTGTACTTCCAGACCGCCCCGACGCCGAATTTGCTGTTCATCCCGATCATCGGCCTGTGGAAACCCCGTCAGGGCGCTGAAGCGGTATATGGCGTCACCGACACACAAACTTTCGTGGCGTTTGTCACTTCCTTCACTTACTAATACTGGGGGGCCGCGATGCGACCACCCTTCGACAATAATTCTCGGCGGATGGGTCCATCACCGGCCTGGCAACCTTACCCAAGTGATGCCACAGATGCGCAGACCTCTCGGCTGCCTCCATTTCGCTGGAAGCGACATTGCGGTGATCGGTGCCGGTGGTATCGAGGGGCCCATCGAGACTGGCGCCAAGGCCGCCTGTGAGATTGCTCGCGCATTGGCTGGAGCTGGCCATTGACCGCACCTGTTGTCGATGGCTTTGGGCACATGCATGACAGGACTTCCTGGAGCAATTCCCGCCACGCGTATGCCATCGCGCGCCAACCTTAAAGCGCACCGGGCATGCCCGTTGTGCGAGAAGATTGCCAGCAGCCAGCACCATGGTGACTCTGCGGCGTACAGGCAGACCTGCATGGATCGGCTCTAGATTTGCCTCATGAGGTTTTGGAGAGTGCCGACGAAACCAGTGAATCCCTCAAGCCTTAATTGAATCATTATTTGATCAAATGGATGCCATGTGCTCACATTTCCTTCACAATAGCCGCACAACATGCCGTGTGGAATATTTTGATGCACCTTCCGATCACCGACGAGCGTCTACTCAAAGCGTTGGCCGATGCGATTGTCGTCCACCCCCGCGCCACATTGAAGGAACTGGCCGAGGCAGCAGGCGTTAGCAAGGCTACTCTGCACCGATTCTGTGGAACCCGTGACAATCTGGTGAGCATGCTGGAAAACTACGGGGAACAGATCCTCAATCAAGTCCTGGGTAATGCAGATCTAAACAGTTCCGACCCGGTAACGGCCCTCCGTCGTCTCATCATCGAGCACCTCAAGCATCGAGAGATGATGATCTTCTTGCTCTTCCAGTACCGTCCAGACTCCTTCGACGATAGCGAGGCAAACCGCCCGTGGCGGGCGTATGCGGACGTCCTGGATACCTTCTTTCTGCGCGGTCAACAGGCCGGAGCTTTCCGCATCGACATCAGCGCTGCAGTATTCACTGAAATGTTCTTGAGTATGGTGTACGGCATCGTTGACGCCGAACGCCGCGGGCGGGCGGCCAGCGCTACGTCCGTACAGACACTTGAACTACTCTTCCTCGAGGGCGCTTGCGCACCCGCTCGCTAAGCTGCCTTCGCGAGTCAAAAAAGGCCCCGGGGCACGACTCCCCGGGACCAAGCGACTGGTTCTACCAACCAGGGGAGGAAGCTTCACCCCTTGTCCGACCACCCGCCGCCGAGTGCGCGGAACAGGTCGACCAGGGCCAGTTGGCGCTGGGTGCTGGCCTCGATGAAGGCCGCTTCGTTCACGTAACTGCTGCGCTGCGCATCTAGGTAGCGCAGGTGATTGTCCACCCCACCCTCGTAACGTGCCTTGGCCAGCGCCAAGGTCGCTCGGCTGGTATCGGCCAGGGCGCGACGCGCGGCCTCCTCGCGACGCAGGGTGTCTGTGGCGGCCAGGGCATCGGCCACTTCGCGGAAGGCGGTCTGGATCGTCCCTTCATAAGCGGCCACCGCCGAATCCTTGCGTGCCTCGGCCAGGCTCAGCCCGGCACGGTTGCGCCCAGCATCGAATAACGGCAGCGACAGCTGCGGCATGAAGCTCCAGCTACGCGAGCCACCATCGAACAGCCCGGACATCTGCGCACTGGAAGTACCAAAGGTACCGGTCAGGCTGATGCGCGGGAAAAACGCCGCCCGCGCCGCGCCGATATCGGCATTGCGTGCCCGCAGTTGGTGCTCGGCGGCGAGGATGTCCGGTCGGCGCTCGATCAGTGCCGACGGCGCGCCCGGCGCGATGTCATGCAGCACCATTGGCTCATCCGGACGCTCACCGGGAATCGCCTTCGCCGCATCGGCACTGCCCAGCAACAGCACGAGTGCATTGTAGGCCTGGCGCTGCTGGCGCACGGTCGACTCGAGTTCCGCCCGGGACTGTTCGACCAGCCCCAGCGCCTCCTGGTGATCCAGCGCTGTGGCCGTGCCGGCGGAATGGCGCTGGCCGACCAGGGCCAGCGAATCCTCGCGGCTGGCCAGGGTCTGGCGGGTTAGCGCCAGACGCCGTTCGGCGCCGTCCAGGGTCAGATAGGCCTGGCTCACCTCGGCGATCAGGGCGATGCGCGCGGCACGGCCAACCTCCTCGGTGGACAAGTACTGCTCCAGGGCCGCATCGCTCAGGCTCTTGACCCGACCGAACAGGTCCACTTCATACTCAGGCAGTGACAGCCCCACCTGATAGGCACTGCTGACGCCAGCGCGGCCATCGTTCGACAGGTCCGAGGGCACATTCTGACGGTTGCCGGAGGCCCCGGCATTCACGCCCGGTACCTGGTCGGCGCGCTGGATCCGGTACTGCGCACGGGCCTGATCGATGTCGAGCAGGGTCTGGCGCAGGGAACGGTTGTTGTCCAGCGCGGTGCCGACCAGATGGCGCAGCGTTGGGTCGACGATGAACGCCTGCCAACCCAACTGTTCCACCGGCCGGCCCTGGTGACCGGCGGCATTGCCCCACTCGGCAGCCACCGGCGCCTCGGGACGCTGATAGGTCGGCGTCAGGGAGCAGCCGGCCAGAGTGAAAACCAGGACGAACGCAAGCACACGATTAGCCATGATCATCACTTCGCTACCTCGACAGACTGTTGCACAGGGGCAGGCTTACGCTTGAACAGCGTCAGCACCCAGACAAAACAGATCGGCACGAACACCACGCCCAGCAAGGTGGCACTGAGCATGCCGCCGATCACGCCGGTACCGATGGCGCGCTGGCTTGCCGCACCGGCGCCGGAGGCGATGGCCAGCGGCACCACGCCGAGGATGAAGGCCATGGAGGTCATCACTATCGGGCGGAAACGCAGGCGAGCGGCTTCGATGGCGGCGTCACGCAGACTGTAACCCTTCTCCCACAGCTCCTTGGCGAACTCGACGATCAGGATGGCGTTCTTCGCGGCCAGGCCAATGATGGTGATCAAACCAACCTTGAAGTACACGTCGTTGGGCATGCCGGTGAGCATCACCGCCCACACTGCGCCCAGGGCACCGATCGGCACGATCAGCATGACCGTCAGCGGAATCGCCCAGCTCTCGTATAGCGCCACCAGCAGCAGGAATACCACCAGGATGGCCAGGGCGAACAGGCCGGCGGCCTGGCCACTGGAAACCTTTTCCTGGTACGAAAGGCCAGTCCAGGCATAGCCGATACCCGGCGGCAGCTCGCTGACCAGACGTTCCATTTCAGCCATTGCCTGGCCGGTACTGTGCCCCGGCGAAGCGTCGCCGGCGATGCGGATCGACGGGTAGCCGTTATAGCGCACCAACTGCACCGGGCCTTCTTCCCACTGGGTGGTGAGAAAGGCGCTGAACGGCACCTGCTCGCCGTTGGCGTTTGGTGCATAGAGGCGCAGTACGCTTTCCGGAGTCATGCGTTCGCCCTGTTCGGCCTGCACCACCACGCGCTGCTGGCGCCCGGCATTGGTAAAGTCGTTGATCACCGCCGAACCGAAGGCAGTGGCCAGGGTGCTGTTGATAGCCTCGAAGCTCACGCCCAGCGCGCGAGCCTTCTCACGGTCGATCTGCACGCGCAGCTGCGGCGCCTCGGCCAGACCTTCCATCATCGTGTAGAGAATCACCGGGTTGCCGTTTGCACGGGTCAGCAGTTGGTCGCGGGCCGCCAGGAGCGCTTCGCGCCCGAGACCGCCACGGTCCATCAGGCGCAGGGCGAAACCGCCGGAGTTGCCCAGACCGTCGATCGGCGGTGGCATGACCGCGGTGATGGTGCCGTCGCCATTGGCCGCGAACTGCGCATTGATCGCTGCGGTTTCCGCGTCCGCCGACTGCTCCTTGCCACGCTGCGACCAGTCCTTATAGGTCGGGAACGCCAGCGCGGCGTTGTCACCCTGGCCCGAGAAACTGAAACCGCTGACGATGAATGAGTTCGCCACCGCGTCACGGGACATCAGAAACTTCTCCAAAGCTACTGCGGTGTGATCGGTGCGTGGCCGGCTGGCACCCGGCGGCAGCTGCACGTCGACGACGCTGTAGCCAAGGTCCTCGGCCGGCACGAAGGCCTCCGGCAGACGCAGGTAGGAATAGCCGAGCACCACCAGGATGCCGACATAGGCCAGCATCCAGCGGCCGGCACAGGCCACCAACTCACTGTTGAGCAGCGAATAGCGCTCGGTCACACGGGCGAAGCTACGGTTGAAGGCGCCGAAAAAGCCGCCCTTCTCGTGGTGACCATGGGGTACTGGCTTGAGCAATGTGGCGCACAGCGCCGGGGTGAAGGTCAGCGCCAGGAAACCGGAGAACAGGATCGACACCGCCAGCGACACGGAGAACTGCTGGTAGATCACCCCCACCGAACCGGACATGAACGCCAACGGCAGGAACACCGCGGCCAGCACCAGGGTGATGCCGATGATCGCCCCGGACACCTGCCCCATCGCCTTGATGGTCGCGTCCACCGGCGACAGGCCTTCCTCGGCCATCAACCGTTCGACGTTCTCAACCACCACGATGGCATCGTCCACCAGAATGCCGATGGCCAGCACCATGCCGAACATGGTCATCATGTTCACCGAGAAGCCGAGCAACTTCATCATCATCAGCGTACCGAGCAGACAAACCGGTACCACGATCGAAGGGATCAGGGTGTAACGGACGTTCTGCAAGAACAGGAACATCACCAGGAACACCAGGACCATGGCTTCGACCAGAGTGTGGATCACCTTCTCGATGGCCACGTCGACGAAGCGCGACGTATCGTACGGCACCGAATATTCGACGCCATCCGGGAAGAACTGTGACAACTCGGCCAGACGCTCCTTGACCAGCGTTGCGGTCTGGATGGCGTTGGCGCCCGGCGCCAGCTGTACCGCGCCAGCCACGGCCGGCTGACCGTTCAGGCGCGCGGACAGGTTGTAGTTCTCGCTACCGATGGCCATGCGCGCGACGTCGCCCAAGCGCACGCTGGAACCGTCCGGATTGGCGCGCAGGACTATGCCGGCGAAGGCCTCGGGGGTGTCGAGAGTGCCCTGCACTGCCAAGGTCGCAGTCAGTTCCTGCTCGCTGGCACCCGGTGTGCCGCCAAAGCTGCCCGCCGGTACCTGGACGTTCTGGCCACGAATCGCATTGTTGATGTCGTCGATGGACAGGCCAAAACCCACCAGTTTCTGCGGATCGACCCAGACTCGCATGGCCGCTTCCGAGGCGAAGAACTGCAGCTTGCCCACACCGGGCACGCGCAGCAGTTCGTTGTTGATGTTGCGCGCGGCGTAGTCAGCCAGGGCCGTGGTATCGCCAGGATCTCCGGCCTTGCTGGTCAGGGCGTAGATCAGCAGGAAGCCGGAACTGGCCTGCTCCACCTTGAGCCCCTGGGTCAGCACAGGCTGAGGCATACGTGCCTCGGCTTGTTTCAATCGGTTCTGTACGTCGACCTGGGCCATGTCCGGATCAGTACCCGGCTCGAAGGTCACTATCACCTCGGCCACGCCGTTGGAGTTGTTGGTGGACTCGTAGTACAGCAGCCCCCTGGCTCCGTTGAGCGACTCCTCGATGATGCTGGTCACCGACTCCACCATAACCTTGGCCGAAGCACCCGGGTAGGAAGCAGTGATGGAAATCTGCGGTGGCGCTACGTTGGGGTACTGAGCCACGGGCAGGGATGGAATCACCAGCAAACCTGCCAGGGAAATGAACAACGCCACAACCCAGGCGAAATTCGGGCGTTGGATGAAAAATCTAGACATCTCGCTTGCCTCGCATCAGTCAGCGGCAGCTGCTTGTTTCAGGGTTGGTGTCACCGGCATACCTGCGGCCAGCCCTGCTGGTGTGCCAACGATGACCTGATCACCCGGCTTGAGCCCCTCTTTGATTTGCCAGCGAGCGCCCTGCATCACTCCGGTTTGTACGATGCGTGCTTCGGCGATGCCATGCGCGGCCACCAAGACCCGCGCCTGACCATCACTGCCGCGCTGAACGGCGCGCTGGGGAACAAAAATGGCTTGGTTATCGGTACCTTGAGGCGTGCGCACGCGCACATACATTCCCGGCAGGAGAGTGCCGTCGGCGTTGTCGAAACGGCCGCGCAGAATGACTTGGCCGGTGCCACGATCCACAGTGACGTCGGTGAACATGAGTTCGCCCGAGCGCTGGATATCCGTACCCTCCACTTGCGCCGTCAAACGCCCGCTGTCGGCCGCTAGCGTGCCATCCATCACTGCTTGTCGCAGGCGCAGAGCGTCGGCGGCGGACTGCGTGAAGTCAACGTAGATCGGGTCAAGCTGCTGGATGCGTGCCATCAGCGTCGCGTCACCCTGCCCTACCAACGCGCCTTCGGTAGCCAAGGCACGGCCAATGCGCCCGGAGATCGGCGCGGTAACCGTGGCGTAGCCCAGGTTCAGGCGTGCGGCCTGCACATCGGCCTGACCAGAACGTACGGCCGCCTGGGCGCTGTTCAACTCGGCGGTGGCGCTGTCGAAGTCCTGTTGGCTGACCGCCTCGATCTTGACCAGCGGCTCATAGCGCTTCACCCGCGCCAGGGCTTCCTGCTGCACAGCCTGGGTACGGGCCAGGTCGGCCTCAGCACGGGCCAGGGCCGTCTTGAACGGCGCCGGATCAATCTGGAAGAGCACATCGCCAGCTTTGACGTCAGCCCCCTCCTCGAATCGTTTATGCAAAACGATACCTGGCACCCGTGCCCGCACCTCAGCGACGCGCATCGGCTCGACCCGGCCCGGCAGTTCAGCGGCCAATGTCACCTGCTCGGAGACTAACGTCACGACCTCTACCGGGTAACTGGCATTGGCTGCACTGTCCTGCTCCGCGGCGGGGCTGCAACCTGCCAAGGCAATCGCTGCCGCCAGTACGCCCACTCTTATCGAACCTGTCTTGCCCATCACACACCCAAGCCTTGATTAAAAACGACCCGAATGCTACGTTTCAAATCTAAATGAGTCAATAATGACTCATTAAGCTCACATAATACTCCTGATGGACTCCATGATCTCAGGCGCTGATTTCACAAGACCACTTCTGCCAGACAAGCTACTGAACGCCCTCCACACCGCTGTCGCCTTACGACCAGGAGCATCCATGGGCGAGCTGGCTGCGCTTACGGGCATCAGCCGAGCAACCCTGCATCGTTACAGCGGTACAAGAGATAACCTGGATAGCCAGCTCGGACAGCACGCAAAAGAAGCCCTCCTGCAGATCCTTGACAACATCGATCTGCTGACCACACAGCCCTTGGCTGCCGTGCGCCAGCTGATTCAGGAACACCTGGCCCAAGGTGAGCTGATCGCGTTTCTAGCGTCCCGTTACCCTGTGCACATGGGAGTTCAGGGGGAGACAGACCTGCAGTTCTATCTGGAAAGGCTCGATGCGTTGTTTTTCAACGGCCAGCAACAGGGTGTATTTCGGGTGGATGTCACCGCTACTTTGCTGACGGAGATGTTCGTATCGTTGCTGCATGGCGCCGTCGATGCTCGCCAACGAGGCCGCACGCCAAGAGAGTGCAGCAAAATTCTGGAGAGCGTTTTTTTACGGGGCATTGCGACGCAGGCGCTCAATTGAGCGCTCGCGAACAGGCGCACTGCGACAACACAGGGAAGAGAGACGGTGGCTATTGCTCGCCGTCTTCCAGCGGCGTACTCCAGATCACCAGCTCAAGGGCAGCGGAAATCTGGATGCGATGGTCAGCAAGCGGGATAGGCAACAGGTCCTGGGCGCGCTCCAGCCGGCGCAGCAATGTATTGCGGTGGGTACCGAGCACTTCAGCGGTCTGAGTGATATTGCAGCCATTGGCCAGGAAAGCGTGCAACGAGTTCTGAAGAGCTGCGGGCTCGGTCGCCAGGCGCCCTAGCGTACTCAAGACAAACTGCCTGGCCGCGCGGGCATCGTGGGTCATCAGGGACACCATCCTCACCTGATCGATCGTGGCAATGGCGGGTGCGCCAGCCAACCGGCCCATCAATCTCTGGGTGGTCAAGGCTTCCAGGTGCGATCGACGGAAGCCGTTCATTCCCGCGCCTGGGGAGCCGATTGCCGCGCGTATCTTTGGAAACTGCCGAGCGACGCCTTGCAGCAGGTTCAGGTCCAGCGGCTTTGCCGCATTGCTCCAGACCCACAGGGTCGCTGGACCTGCGAACACGATCAGGGGCGCTACCGTGCCAGTGAGATGCGCCAGCGCGCGCGCCATCTCTTCCAGCGGGCGGATCTCTGCGTTCGGGGTTTCGCTCCAGACGAGGCAAGCATGGTGCTTCTGGGAAAGGCTGTAGCCCAGTCGCCTGCCGAACTGCTCTGCATCCACGTCTCTGCCATCGAGCAACCGACTGACCAGGGTGCGTCTGTCGACAGGGTCGTCATGGGCTAGGGCGCTCTTTTCTTCCAGGATGATCTGGGTCACCACACGCATGTTGCTGTCGATGAACTCCGAGATCGAGCGCGTCGAGACTTCCAGGAACTCCTCGAGCACCACAGGATCCTGCGTCAGGCTGAACGCCATCTTCATCCACAGCTCCCAGGCTGCGTTTTGTGTCGACCTTGCGACGTTCATCAGCAGTTCGGACAACCCCCTGCGGGCGAGCTCCCTGGCTGTGTCCACCATGTCAGCAGATACGTATGGTTCCACCGGCTCTCCAGGGCGCTGCAGATTTGCATTCGCCCAGTGCAGCAACTCTGCCCGATTGGCGCGCCGGCACGCCGCGAGGATGACCGGGTCCTCCAGCAGCTTCGCATCTTCCGGTGAAGAGAAAAGCGCCTGATTCAGGCGCTCGATCCACTCCGGCGGCAGCGTCTGAGCGAGCTCGGCGCCTTTGCGCATGAGCTCACGAACGGCTTCCGATGGGCGTGGCCAGGGGGATGGCGTGCTGGTCATGGGCAGTGCAAATCACTCAAAAATCTTAGGGAAAATGGTGCAGTTTGTACCTTGGCACCTAGCAAGGGGAAACCTAGCATGAACTCACTGCCTGAACAAAAAAAAACAAGGAGGCACCGTGACGCTCCATGTTCTTTTTTTGGGTTTAGCGCAGTGGCAAGCGGGTCTGTTCTTTGATGCCCATTGACGGGGCATCAATCCACCTGCGCCAACCGATCCTTTTAATCTGGAGTGTTCTCAATGTCAGCCTCTCGCGACTCCTTGCCAAGTCTGCCCATCGTAACCCGATCGACTTCAGCGCAAGAGATTGTTCTGCTGAGTGATCAGGCGGGTGCAGTCATCATCCGTAACTTCATGACGCCTGAACAAGTAGTACGGATCAACGACGAACTCGAAGCACCACTTGCCACGCTGGATGCGGGTTCCAAGCACGAACACGAATTGATTGCAGCGTTCCATGGCCAACAAACCAAAAGGCTTACCAACCTCGTTACCTACAGCAAGACCTTTCGTGAGGAAATCCTGGATGACGACCTCTTTCACGATTTGGGGCGAGTGCTTTTCGAGCCAGAGTGTGGTGACTGGTGGTTGACAACCGCTCAACTGATCGAGATCGGCCCGGGCAATAAAGCTCAAATGCTGCATCGTGACATGGCGCAGTATCAACCGTTTGTGGCCATGAACAAGAATGCGCCACGCGCCATTGCGAACCTGATGCTGGCCCTGACGGATTTCACCGAGGAAAACGGCGCTACGCGCTTGATTCCGGGGAGCCAGGACTGGGATGACTTCGAAGATGTGGGAACGCCAGAGATGACGATCCCAGCGCTGTTGAAAGCTGGGGATGCCGTGCTGTTCGGTGGGAAAGTCGTTCATGGTGGCGGGGCCAACGTAACGACTGACCAGTACCGTCGCGGGCTGACGATCCCGATGCAAGCTTCGATTATCACGCCTGAAGAAGCCTATCCGTTGATCGTGCCTCTAGAAGTGGTCAGGACGCTGACTCCGCGTGTGCAGAAGATCCTCGGTTTCCGTTCTCAGTACCCCAATGGCAGCCCTGGCTTGTGGCAACATAATTACGCAGACTTGGCGGATTATCTCCAGCTCTAGAAACGTCCAAAGTTGACCTGTCTGGTCCTGGAAGTGCTACACCGTCAAAACACCCAGACAACCAACGAGGCCAGGCATCGGCTTGCGATGCCTGGCCTCTGAGCGAGTGGCGGTAAACGTCTCATGGCCAGCGTGCCGCAGGCAGTTCGCCCATCGGCGCGCTGGGCAATGAGCGACCCTTCACTCCTGGTAGGGTACGAGCCCACGACGTGAAAACAGAACAGGTGTCCCGTCGGCATTGAACAGCGCCGCCGTCAGCGAAACACCATCAGCGGACTGTTTTTCCTGGAAACTGTGTCCACCATCGCTGCTCTGTACCATCAGCCCGTCCAGCCCGACCGCCAGCACTCGAGGGCCCGCTACCGCTACGGAGGTGACCGAACCTTTGCTTTGCGTTGGCAACCTGCGGAAGCCCTTGCCGTGCATTGAACCCTGCAGCAAGGTGCCACGCTGGCCTCCTAGCAGCAGGCTTCCATCGGCCAGTACCGCGCCGGACCAAAGGGTGCCTTCGTAGCCGGTATCCAGATAACGCCAGCTTTTTCCATGGTCTTCGGAGTGCAACACCTGCCCATGTTCGGCCGTGGCGTAGAGCGTGCCGCGGCTATCGGCAAAAAGCCCCATCAAGTTAAGGTCAGCCTTCTTGGCGCCCGGTGGTGCCTGCACGGACTGCTCCGTCCAGGTCTGCCCACCATCCTCGGTAGTCAACACCAGAGACCAGAGGCCCACTGCAACGCCCTGTTCGGCATTGAAAAAATGCACTGCGAACAGGGGCCGATCCTCTGCGCTGGACAGGTGCTGGATCTGCCAGGATTCACCGCCATCGATGGTGGACAGAATCGCTCCCCAGTGGCCAACCGCCCACCCCCGCTTGGCATCCACGAAAGACACCCCCGTCAACGGCGTGGACAACGGTACCGAGCTCGCCTGACGGAAACTCTTACCGTGATCATCGGACAACAACACGACGCCGTGATCGCCGACACCAACCACCCGCTCCCCTGCCCATACGGCATCCAGCATGGTGGCCTGCGTGGCATTGATCGAGTGGACGGCGGGTACTGGCTGTAGCAGCGCGGCCTGGAGAGACACCAGCGGCAACGCTGTAGCGAGCAAAGCCGCCGTTAATGAAACCATGTATCGCATGTTTCTCTCCTTAGTGCACAAGCGCACCGATCATGCGCACAGGGCGCCTACGCGGGAACACCCGCTCCAGCCATACGGCAAAGGCCGGCAACACGGTCATGGCCATGACCATGTTGACGATAAACATAAAGGCGAGCAGCTTGCCCATGTCAGCCTGGAACTTCAGATCGGAGAACGCCCAGGTGGCGACGCCGACTGCCAGGGTGATTGCGGTGAAAATAGTGGCGACACCTACCTCGAGCAGCGCGTACTCGACCGCCTTGGTGATCGACTGGCCATGGGCCTGGTGCAGTTGCAGGCGGTTGTAGATGTAGAAGGCGTAATCGACGCCAATGCCAACCGCCAGCACCATCACCGGCAAGGTGGCGATGGTCAGGCCGATCTGCAGTTCCTTCATGAACCAGTAGCCAATGAAAGTACCTATGGTCAAAGGCAGACAGCACACCAGGACCGCTCGCCAGTCGCGATAGACAACGAACACCAGCAGTGCGATGGCGGCATAGACATAAAGCAACATGGGGGTTTCGCTTTTCTCCACCTCTTCGTTGATGGCTGCCAGGACACCGGCGTTGCCTGAAGCTAGGCGAACCGAAATGCCAGGCATCGGATACTCGCTTCGGAAAGCCTTGGTGGCTTCGACCACCTTGTTGATGGTGGTGGCTTTGTGATCTGCCAGATACAGGTGTACGGCGGACATGCTGCAGTCGGTACGCGTCAGCCCAGGCGTACGTGCAACCTCGGTGGCCAGCGCGGCGTAGTTCATCGAATCGATGGGAACCGCGGCCATCTTTGGATTGCCTTCGTTGTATCCCTCGTTGAACTGACGCATGTTGGTGGAGAAGGAATTGATCGACAGTACGCCAGGCACCCCCTGCATGGCCCACACGAAGCGATCCTGATACTGACCCAGCGCCACATTTTCACAAGCAACCGTGGCGTCTTCGCCGGAGGTGTTCCGGTCGACCTCGAAAACCACACTGAGCCAGTCCAGACCGATGTCGTAGTTGCTGGCGATGGAGACCGCATCACGATTGAAGCGTGAGTCCTCGCGTAACTCCGGCGCACCCGCCTGCAATGTGCCAACGACCCGGTCATGGCTTTGCCAGATCGCCACCAGGAACACGACCAGTGCAACGCCAAGCACCCACTGCGCGTTGCGTCGCTCGGCGAGCCGAGACAGGCCGTGCAGCCAGCGTGTACGGCGCTGTCGCGAGATTTCCTGCGCGGCGGCGTAATTGTCATCGACCCGTAGCAATGACGCCACCAAAGGTAACATCAGCAGATTGGTGATGATCTTGTAAGCCACGCCCAGAGACGCAGTAATGGCCAGTTCCCGCACCATCGGGATGGGGATCAAGAGCAGCGTCACGAAGGAAACCAAGGCGGTCACCAGCGCCAGCGTCCCAGGGATCAGCAAGCCGCTGAAGCTTGAGCGGGCCGCCTGCTCAACGCTTTTGCCGATGGAGATTTCACGGACGATGAAGTTGATTTGCTGCACACCATGGGAGACCCCGATGGCGAATACCAGGAAGGGTACCAGGACCGCCAGCGGATCGAGGCCGTAACCCAATAAGCGCAGGCTGCCGAATTGCCATACCAGTGAAGCTAGCGAACACACCAGCGCCAGCAGCATGAAGCGCAGCGAGTGGCAATACCAGTAGACCGCACCCGCCGTCAGCAACAAGGCCAACAAACAGAACTCCAATACGGCTGAAGCACCGTCAGCGATGTCACCGATCTGCTTGGCGAAGCCGATGATCTGGATTTCGAAGTCGCCATCCTCGAACTGCTGGCGGATCTGTTTCTCCAGCACATGGTTGAAAGCGACATAGTCCAGGTGGGCTCCGTTGGCGTCATACTCATTGAGCTCCACGGTGATCATCGCGCTGCTCTGGTCACGGGAAACCAGCGTACCAATGAAGCCTCCCTGCGCGGTGGAGTTGGAGATCGTGGCGATGATCTCGTCATTCAAGTGCTCGGGAGACACCGTTCCCGGCACCAGTGGATCGGCACGGAATCCCTCTTCAGTGATCTCGTTGACGAAGGCATTGGGCGTCCACAACGAACGCACACTGCTGCGGGAAACACCGGGGAGGAAGGTAACCGCCTGGGTGACGTCGTAGAGCCGCTTCAGGCCCGGGGCGCTCCAGATACCGCCGTTGCGGGCCCTGACCACGATGGTCAAACGATTCGCCCCCAGCAGGTCATTGCGGTACGCCTCGAATGTCTTGATGTATTCGTGGCCTATCGGCAATTGCTTTTCGAAGCCAGCATCCATGCGCAGTTGCACAGCGAACCAGGCCATGATCAGAGTGAAAACGGCCAGACTCGCCAGCACCAGCCGGCGATGCCCGAACAAGACGCCCTCGACGCGTGATAGCACGCCACGCGCCCGGATTTCAGATAGTTTTACAGAACCGTTCACGGCAGGCCTCACAAGGTGCGGGAGATCGCGACACCGACATAGTCGCGGTCACGGTACAGCTGGTCGTAGGGGGTATCGCCCCCCATGAACTTCGCGTAGTTGAGAGAAATCTGCCAACTGGCTGGGTTTCGCACGAAGTTAAGGTAGAGATTCATGCTGCTCGCATCTTCAGTGAAGGTTGCGGTGACGTTCGGTGTACGTCCCCCCAGCGACCGTGAGTAGAAGACGCCAGGCGTAACCTGCCACCCCGGCAACAATGTGCCGTCATAGGTCAGACTGAGGTCCAGATTGATACCCGATGAGGTCTTGTCGCCATGCGCCTTCGGCGGTGTCGCGGGGTCCAGCTGCCATGTGTTCAGGCCGGCAGCGATTGGCTCACCATTGACCTCGTCATGCAGCCCCGGGTATTTGATGACCACCAACTCAGTCAGCAAGGTGCCCGTGCTGGCCCCGGTAAATTCGAGAAGCGCCGGGGAGTTGGAAGGGGTAAAGCTATACAGACCTGTCAGGTGCCACTGGAATTTCTTCTCGTCCTTCCAGCATTTGCCACCATTGTTCGCACACAGATCGATAGCAGGGTTGAGCGGTACGGAGTCCTTCGGTCGGTACGACAGCTCTGTTCCGACCGCCCAGTCGCCAATCGGCATGTTGGCGCTGATGCCATACAGCATTCGATCTTCCTGATACCTCCAGATCGGTGCCGCCGCGAAGGTGTTCGGATCAAGAATGTCTACACTCAGTGACGCCAGCTTGTCGTGATAACGCATCACGTAGAGTCCGTAGTTGACGTCGCTGTCCTCCGGTTGCCAACGCAGAGAAATACCCCATTGGCCGCTATCGCGAGCGTCCTTGTCGGAGAAGCCGTATGCCCCCTTGCCCGCACCGAGTCCGTTGGTTGTGGACCAGTAGCTGCCCACCGGTGGCAATTCGCTCTTGTTCCAAGCGAATTGATAGTAAGCCTCGATATTCACCCCGGCACCCAGGCCCGACGCGACGCTAAGCATTGGCGCCGGCAGCACGGCTTCCTTGAGCTGCACGCCAGGACGCGCCAAGGCTTGATAGTCGTAGGCGTTGGTATTATTGATACCACCGGCCACGAACAGGCTTTCGCCCCAGTTGATCACTTGATTGCCCAAGCGAGCCCGGACCCGCTGCCCGCTCAGATCGAAGCCTTTGCTCACCCACAGATCAAGCAGGCGAGCCTTGAAGGCGAGGTCGTCGTGAGCGTTGTCGCTCAGGCCGTCGCTGCCGACACTCTCGGGCGTGTTGAACGACAGCGTGCCAGTGGTATCCGTTGCGGCAAAGTCGCGGATCCAGGAGCCTCGCGCCATGAGGGTGAAGTCCTCGGGCATCTTCAGCAACAGCTCATGCGTACCTTTGAGGTAGTTGGTGAAGAGATCGCCCCGGTCGTAGTTCAGGTCGCCCTGGTCAGCCACACCCGAGGTCTGTGCCAGGCAGCCAGAGGGCACGTTGTGCCCGCTGGCTCCCTGGTTGATCAGGTTGCAGCCCCGCGACTCCGTACGCACGCCCATGCCTGCGGTGATCGTGGAGTCGAACGAACCACGGATAGTTTCGGTTTCAAATGTGAACCCCATTGCCAATGGGGTTGCGCACGCGATGACAAAGCCTGACGTTTTCGTAATTATTTTATTCATGCTGGCTCTCGATCTGACGTCGTGTTAGCGCTCGCTGATGGCTCGCAGGTTATCGGAGGTGAAGAAGTCGCGTTTCAGGCGGGGGTTGCCACTTTCGTCGGTGATCCAGCGAATATCGTTCTTGCCCGCCCCGATCGATGTCATATCGAAGAGATAACGACCATCGGCCAGGTTGTACTGGACCTGGGCTTCCACGTCGCAAGCACCCGTCTCGTACACGGGAATCGAGAGCCCTTCGCGCACCTTCCAGATCTGCCCTTGCTTGTCATAGTCAACGGCCATCAAAGCGTTCCAGCTGTCCTCATCGATATAGAACATGCGCTTTGGCGCCTGGTGGCGCATACCTTGGCGGACATTGGCCTCGACCACCCAGACGCGATGCAGCTCATAGCGACGCGACTGCGGCGCAACCGAGTCGTTGCCAGCAAAACTCTCTGCCTTGGCGGAAGTGTCATAGGCGCCGAAAACGTTGTAAGGCACTAGCAGTTCCTGCTTGCCAATCAGTTTCCAGTCGAAGCGGTCCATTGCCCCGAAGAAGACGTTCGCTTCATCGACTGTGTACTGGTTGTCCAGGCCAATCTGCGGCGCGTCGTAGGAGTAGGACGGCATGCGCCGCACGCGACGCTGGCCAGGGAAGTAGTAGAAGGTAGTGGCCTGTTCGCCGGCCACGGCAGTCTGCACCGCGGCCTGACCGGCCAGAGCAGCGGGTTCCTGGAAGCTGAAAAAGGTGGCGTTTTCCAGGCGACCGACAGATGAGAAGAGTGCACTCCCCTTTTTGCCCCATGGTGTGAAGAAGACCGTGTCTGTCGATTGGCGTAACCATTCCCCACCCTTGCGCGGCGATATCCCGGAAATGCTCCGTGGGAGTTCGACGCCAACGCCGCGATAGCGCATCTTCATGTTCCACATCACCTCGGCACCGGTGCTGGGCATGGGGAACGGGATACCCGGAATATGGGCTTCCTCGAGGGCGACACCAGTAGAATCAAGCTTGGCGAAGCCAACGTTCTGCCTGGTGTTCTCGACCACGAAGTCTGGAGCGCTGCAGGTACGACGGGTCGGATAGACATCCATGCGATAGTCTGGAACTTTCTTGAACAGTTCAAGCTGACCAGGTGACAGCTTGCTCGCATGCTGCGCCACATTGCTCGAGTCGATACTGTAGAGGGGCTTATCGCCCTTGAACTTCCAGTGCTCCCCTCGTACCTGGCCGTAGCTCCATCCCGTCCCCTGCTGACCAGGTTGCGTCCAGGTCGGAATGTCCCCACCCGAACTTGCTGCGATCTCACCACCCAGAGGAGTCAGCTTCGAGCCCAGCGCTTCAGGCCCCATGGTCGCAGCCTGAACCGAGCAAATCGCGGTCGATGCCGCAAGAGTAGCGAGCAGCTGCCTGAAAATACGGCGGACGGATACTTCACCTTCCGGCCGTGCAGTTACTTCTTTCATTGGAGGATCCTCAAACAAAGGGGTTGGACCGGCTGCTCGACCTTCCGGATGGGAAAATCGGCGCCTGCAAATCTTGATCACCTGACATGATCAATTGATCATGTCAGGTGATCAACACGCAATCCATATGCCAGAAATTCGAATTAGTGGATTACACTAGATAAATCAGCTAGTTAGATTTATTTCTCGATCCATGCCCGCCACTTTCCCGCGCCATCATGGGAACTAAAGAAACATGTGTTACCAATAGATGCTCGCCCATGGAGCACCACTTAGACATAAGCACTCTTCGTAACTTGCAGAGGTTAATTGCGCCCGACCTCTATATATTTATCGCTCATCCAACTGGTACCAATGAGTACGGCTGATTCACCCATAAAAAAACCGCCCCGAGGGGCGGTAAAGAAGCAGGCTTTCGGCCCGCCATGGAGTTGCATCTGAGCTAAAACCATTGTCTACATTGAAGCGACGCATACAGTCAGTAACAGAAAAGCGCGTCACCTGTTGAACGACTCAACTGGAATGGAGCATTGCGCGAGAAGACACTTTCCTTGAACGCTGAAGTGCACAATAGGCATAGAACAACTGCACAATCGAATATGACCAGGTCAGGAAGGCGAAGGTCATGAAGATCATCTTCGTGTCATCACCCGGAATCGGGAAGAAGTCATACCGCAGTGCCACCGTCAACCCCGCCGCCCCGCCCAGGCTGGTGGCCACCGCATGCAGAAGCTCGCCTGCACGCGCTAGCCGCCAGGTAAAGTAGGACAGGTATAACGTGTAAGCCGACCACATCAGTACATAGAAATAGGGAAGTGACTCTTTAAATGCACTCGACAGAAAGTAAATGACCGCAGCGATAAAACCACCCAAAAACAGGAGGGCGTCCTTCCCGGCAGACGGCTTGTAATTGTGCGTTACCGCCATCAGCCCGAGTGTTGCAATAATAGGTACTCCGACCCCTCGGGAAAACGCATCGAGAAAGATGGCAATATTATAATTGGTTTGCCAGCCTGTAGCGATGAAGGTCGTGAAGTTCGTCGCAGAGATCCCTACAATCAAAAACTCCACACCAAGCAGATAGTTTTTACGTTTAATAAATGCCGCGCCATAATATAGGCCGCACACCACCAGCATTACGCATGAGACCAGCGCAAACAAATCTCTCAGTTCCACGATAACAGCCTCTTTATATAGGGACGCATCACTTTCCTGCAGCAACTTTCACAGGGCGACTACTTCGCGTTGCGCTCAGCCTTTCATGGCTTTGTATTGACGCACTTTTCTGTCAGTCCATGCATCCAGCAACTTGGCCGCCGCAAACGCAGACTGTATGGCGCACCATTGCAATGGCTCGGGCAGCATGGACGGTGTCTTGTGTTGCAGCGCAGCCAGCAACTCAGGCGCTTTACCGTTGATTTGCGCGGCAAAAAGCGATCCTACGAACGATTGAGTAGCCAGCCCGTGACCCGCGCAGCCGGTCGTGTAGAAAATATTCTGTTTCGCGCCCATTGCACCGATCACCGGCAGAAAGTCATAGGCGCCACTGACGTAACCACTCCAACAGTGCTGGATGCCAACGCCTTGCAATGCCGGATAGCGCTCGCGCAGTACCTGTGCCAATGCCGTGTAGGCGCCTTGGTCAGGGACATTGGGCGTCCTCGAGCCGTAGGCATAACCCAACTTCTTTACGGTCAACACCATGGTGCCGTGCGCCGTCAGGCGGTGGCTCTCCATGGTGTAGTGCGGCGTGATGATCCCTTCCCGCCCTTGCCACCCCAGGGCAGCCAGCTGCTCCGTCGATAGCGGTTGCGTTTCGATTGCCGACACCCGAATCGCCGCGACCTTGTTGCGCAACACCCCCAGCTGAGGGGTATAGGCATTGGTTGCCAGTACCATCACCGGGGCGGTTGCACTGCCGTGCGCAGTCTTGCAGGTGATGACTGGCCCTTCGCTGAAGGAAAGCAATGGCGTGCGTTCGTAGAGTTTCACACCCGCCTCGATGGCCGCACGCCGCAGACCGCCGACGTATTTCCCAGGATTCAAGGTGCCGCCGCACTGCTCTGTGCCGAACAGAAAGGCAGGCGGGATCCCCCGCGCACGCATCTCGGCACCGTCCACGAAGCGGGTCACCGCCCCCAGTTTCTGACCCAGCGCCATGTTTTGCCGCAAGCGTTTTTCCTGGCTGGGATGAACACCCGCCCGGATCACGCCCGAAGGGTTGTAGTCACAGTCGATACCCAATGTTTTCAATCGGCCTTCAACGTAGGGCACGGCCTCGTCGTAGAACCTGACGAACTGCGTTGCCTGCTCCACCCCCACCCGATTGACGAAGACATCGCACTCGACCCCCATGCTGCCTAGCAGGTAGCCCGCGTTGCGACCACTGGCACCGAAACCCGCGAACTCCTGCTCCAGCACGATGACATCCGCCCCGAGCGCCCTCAGCTCCAACGCAGTCGACAGGCCGGCAAAGCCGGCGCCGACCACAATGACATCGGCCTGCGCGTGTCCTTTGAGCGTTGGCTGCAAATCGCCCGGCCGCTCTATCCATCCACCCAGACTGCGAAACTTCAACGGCGCTGCGTCACCGTGGGCTGCTTCGTTCAACGCATTCATTTACATGACTCCCAGAATATGGACCGCTGCTCCCACCATGGGCCGTCCCATGGCTGCGCGGGATCGTCAGAACCCTTTTCCCGGCTCGGAGAATGCAGACATGCCCAGGAGCTCTTGCGGGTCTCGCATCTGGCCATCGATTTCCACCCAACCCAGCAGCGTGGAGCTGACACTCCAGCCCAACAGGCGTTGCATTTCTGCAGGGAGCTGGCGAACGCGTTCAACGGGAATGGAAAGGAAGTGATTCTCTTCAAGACGCAGGAAGGCCAGGTCATAAGCCATCGTCAGGCCGGTGCGAGGAGACGCAGAGGTGTTGGCGCCACCGCCGTGATACACCGACCCCATCCATAGCAGTGCGGAGCCTGCCTTCATTTCCGCCGCGACGGTTTCTTCCTGGGTCGGCATTCGCTCGTCATCCCATTGGTGACTACCGGGAATCACACGCGTTGCACCGTTCTCTTCGGTGAAATCTGAAATGGCCAGCATGATTTGCAGCCGGGCCTCACGACCGTACTGGGGGTGCCGCCAGAGCGACGTGGCATCGTCACGATGCAGTGGTTGAAGGCCTTGGCCCGGACCAATCTGAATCGCCTGGGTAATGCTGAGTTGAATGTCAGGCTCGATCTCGACGCGATCGCTCCCCACCCAGACGTGGGTAGGTGTCTGCAGGATCTTCCTGGCGGCCCCGATGAACAGCGGGTTCAGTGCCAACTCCACGGCCGTGTCGCTGCGCCCGATGATGCGGGCGACACGTCGTGTCTGCGTGCCTGCGAAATAAGGATCCACTCCACAAGGCGTGACATTCAAGTAGGTGTCCAGCTCTTCGGTAAGGGACTTCAGCGTTGCTGGTGAGACAAAGTCGGAAATGATGACCCCGCCGTCACGCCTGATGATCTCCACCACCTGCTCGATCGATGTATCGCTGCTGACCGTCGAGAGTTTTCGTGTATCCATCTGCTTTCTACCTGTCTGATTTTGTCATTGTTCTATTCAGTGAGCCGGGGCAACCAGGCTCAGCTCACCCACTGCTAGCCACAGTGGCGGCTCTCTTTCCGATTGCTTCGCCACCGCAGACCAGCGATGCCAAGCTGGAGATTTCATAATTATCGAATATAGTCATTTGATCAAGTCGTTTGATCATATTATTTACATGTGGCTATTCAGCCTCGGTCGATGCCTTTTCAATTCAACGCGACGAGGGTGCGGCCGTACCTTGTTGCGCCTCTCCCCCTGGAATGGCTATCGCACACCGAGTGCCTTCATACCCATTGGAAAAGGGAGCGCATCGACTCATGGATTGAAGAGTGACCTTGCGATAGCATTCGTAACCCTCGACGCCGGACCAGGGCCGGCGGCAACACCGAAAAAGGAGAACGTTCAATGGCTCGGATAGGTGCTGAAGAGCGCAGGCAGGACTTTATTGAGGCCACCGTGAAGGTGATCGCGGAACACGGGGTAGCCAACGCCACCACCCGGCGCATCGCAGCGGCGGCAGATTCTCCGCTGGCTTCGTTGCACTATGTCTTCCACACCAAGGACGAGTTGTTCTATGCGGTCTACGAGTCCTTGATCAACATGCCGCAACAGTCGTTGCAGCTTGCTCCAACAGGCGCCACGACAGCAGAATCGGTGGGGGAGATGTTGCGCCAGCTGGTCCAGTGGTTCACCGCTCACCCTGAACTGGCCACCACACAGTTCGAACTCTTCTTCTGGAACCTGCGCAACAACCCGGCCATGGCAGCCAAGATCTATACCGTTTCCATCGATGCGACCCAACAGGCCATCGAAAAGGTTACCGGCGCGGCACTGGATCAGACGGCACTGACCACCATCAGTCGCCTGCTTATCAACCTCTTCGACGGCTTGTTGCTCGCGTGGTCTGCCCATGGCGACCGTGAGCGCCTGGAGATCGAGACCGAGACGGCCTGCCAGGCGGTAAAGCTGCTGGTGGCCAGCTACTGAGACCCATCCGGGCACGCTGTACTTCGGCGCGCCACGGCATCCGAACGTCTGGAAGGTTTTTGACAGGCCGGCGGGCGAGCGTACCTTGTCGCTCACTCGCCCGCCGGTCACCGCCCCCACACCTTTCGTAGTAACGACGCGACTCTCTCCTCACGAAGGTCTGGCGTGAACGCCACTCCCACCTTCAAGAACATGCACTTTACCTACGGCTAGAGGAGCGCCCCGCTCCCAGCACCTCAATCACGATGCCTCCTTGATGGCCGATCTGGTCAACGGCCCAGGCCACTCAGGTGCAAATCATCCCAAATCGATATTGACCTGGTGCATTTTGCACCTTGCTACGCACAATCGGCAGCCCTATTCTTGGTCGCGTGATCAAGTCAATAGATCAGTCTCTATAACACAACAAAAAGGAGGCGACATGTCCTCTCACACTGCTCTTCCGGTTGAGCCGCTCGATGTATTGATCATGGGAGCCGGTGTGTCTGGCATCGGCGCGGCGGCCTACCTGCGACGCAATCAACCAAACAAGGCTTTTGCAATTCTCGAGTCCCGTGAGCGAATGGGCGGCACCTGGGACCTGTTTCGTTATCCCGGCATCCGTTCCGACTCGGACCTGTACACCTTCGGCTTCGACTTCAAGCCCTGGACCAAGGCTAAGTCCCTGGCCGACGCAGCGGACATTCTCGAGTATCTGCGTGAAGCCATCGACGAGCATGAGCTGGACCCCTTCATCCAGTACAAGCAGAAAGTCATCTCGGCGAACTGGCAAACTGACAAGGGCCTGTGGGCGGTGCGCGTAGAGGATGGCCACACGGGGCTGATCCGCATGATCGAATGCCGCTGGCTGTTCAGCGCAGGCGGTTACTATCGCTATGACCAGGGCTTCAGCCCTCGCTTCGAGGGCACCGAACAGTTCAAGGGACAAATCATTCATCCGCAACACTGGCCAGAGCAATTGGACTACACGGGCAAGCGCGTCGTAGTCATCGGCAGTGGCGCAACGGCGGTGACCCTCATTCCAGCCATGGCGGACAAGGTTGCCAGCATCACCATGCTGCAGCGTACGCCCTCCTACATCATCAATCAGCCCGCCAATGATGGGGTTGCAGCGTTTCTGCGGAAAATTCTGCCCGCGCAAACCGCCTACTCCCTGACGCGCTACAAGAACGCCAAGATTACCCTGGCCTTCTGGGGATTCTGCCAGCGCTTCCCCAAGCTTTCCCGGAAACTGCTCCTGTGGCTGACCCGCAAGGAGTTGCCAAAAGACTACCCGGTCGACGTGCATTTCAACCCGCCGTACAACCCTTGGGATCAGCGTTTGTGTTCTGTACCCGAAGGCGATTTGTTCAAAGCCATCAGCGCGGGTAAAGCCGACGTCGTCACCGATCATATCGAGCGGTTCACCGAATCCGGTGTATTGCTCAAATCGGGCAAGACGCTGAAGGCCGACATCATCGTTACCGCCACGGGGCTGAACGTGCAGCTGTTCGGTGGCATTACCCTGCACAAGGACGGTAAACCGGTAGTGCTCAGCGAGACCCTCGCTTACAAAGGCATGATGCTCTCCGGCGTACCCAATTTCGCGTTTGCGGTGGGCTACACCAACTCTTCCTGGACCTTGAAAGTCTGCCTGCTGTGCGACCACTTCTGTCGTTTGCTGGGGTTCATGGAGCGCAAAGGCTACAACGTCTGCGAGCCCAAGGCGCCGGACGGGATTGAAACCCGCCCCTTGCTGGACTTTGGTGCCGGATACGTGCAACGCGCGCTGGACAGCATGCCGCGGCAAGGGCCGCGCGAGCCGTGGGTGATGTCGATGGACTACTTCCGCGATGTCAAAGTGCTGCGCCGCGACACAGTGGCCGACAAGTGCCTCGCGTTCACGACAGTGCCCAATGCGCCCTTGCACGCCGACGTCGTGCTGCAGCAGCAAGGTAGCCGCCAATGAGCACCGATCGCTTTTGCGAGCTACCGGGGGAACGCAAGCTCTGCTATCGCAGCCACGGCCCCGAAGACGCCCCGGCGGTCATTCTGATCGTCGGCCTGGGGCTGCAGCTGACCTACTGGCCGCAACCGCTCATAGCCGGCCTGGTTGAGCAGGGATGGCGCGTCATCACCTTGGACAACCGTGACTCGGGCAGGTCGTTCTTTACCAAAGTGACGCCCCCCACGGTCATGCAGCAGTTCTTGCGCAAGCGGACTCCCGGTTATGACCTGGGTGACATGGCCAGCGACGTGATTGGGCTCATGAACGGCTTGAAACTGGAAACGGCGCACGTCGTGGGGATGTCGATGGGAGGCATGATCGCCCAGACACTCGCCGCGCGTTACCCGGAGCGCGTCAGGACCCTCACCTCCATCTTCTCGACAACCGGCTCGCTGCGCGTAGGCCAACCAGCGCTAAAAGCCATTTTACAGCTTCTGCGCCGCCCTCCGCGCAATCAGCAGGAAAGCGTCAGGGACTATCTGGACATCATGGGTCTGATTGGCTCGACACTCGAGTGGAATGAGCAAGCAATGCGTGACTATGCCATGGAGGCCTGGGAGCGAGGTGGTGGTGAGGCGAGCAACCTCGGTACCGCCAGGCAGATTGGCGCAATCATCAACTCAGGTGACCGCAC
Source organism: Pseudomonas sp. NPDC089569 (assembly GCF_050280625.1). Lineage (NCBI taxonomy): Bacteria > Pseudomonadati > Pseudomonadota > Gammaproteobacteria > Pseudomonadales > Pseudomonadaceae > Pseudomonas > Pseudomonas sp. NPDC089569. The sequence continues at coordinate 36,993 of NZ_JBNNVQ010000011.1, read as the reverse complement.
CAAGGAGCTACAGCAGATTTGTTGCAGCACGCTGGTCATCCATGGGGATAAAGACCGCATGGTCGCGACCGACGGAGGGTTCGCCACGGCCGCGGCGATTCGTCGGTCAAGCTTGGTCCTGTTGCCTGGAATGGGGCATGACTTCCCGTCTTGCCTGTCAGGCACGCTGCAATCCCTTCTGGCAGGACACATGCGTTAGCACTGCTTCCCTTTTTTAGGGGTGTGTCGCTTGGCCGCCCCTCTTTTTATCCCACTGGAGGCTTCCCGCAGCACGTTCCACCCGAACACAAAACAACAAGACTACGGCTTGTGCGCAACCGTCAAGCCACACATCACACGCCTGAGCTGTTACGACGGCCCGGCGCGGGTGCTCCTCAACTGCCCTTTCAACAATGACAACAATTGAGCAAGAGGTACGTATGGAATTCAAGTTCTTACTCCCCACCAAGGTCGTGATGGAACCAGGCCTGCGTGAGCGCACCGGCGAGCATCTGCGTGAGCTTGGCCTTGAGCGCATCCTGATCGTGACCGATGCCGGGGTGAAGGCAGCAGGTCTACTGAACGGCGTCTATGCCAGCCTGGAAAAAACGGGGATTGCGTTCGATGAAATATCGGACGTCAAGGCAAACCCTCGCAGCGAAGACATCAACCACGTTGCCCAGATGTACCGGGGTAAAGGTATCGATGGCTTGCTGGCCGTTGGTGGCGGCAGCGCGATGGATGCGGCCAAGGCCATCAGCCTGCTGCTGACTCACGAAGGTCGTATCGAGGACTACGAAGGGTCGTTCACGCTCAAGCATGCCATACCGCCTATCGTCGCCATCCCGACCACAGCAGGCACCGGTAGCGAGGTGACATGCTTCTCAGTGATCACCGACACCGCCCGTCATTTCAAGATGAATGTCCTGGATTATCGAATCGGCCCGGTGCTGGCCCTGCTCGATTCACACATCACCAACACCCTACCGTCGTCAATTGCCGCCGCGACTGGGATGGATGCCCTCACCCACGCCATCGAAGCTTATACCTGTCGCGTATCGAACCCGATCAGCGACGGCCTGGCGCTGCATGCCATCCGCCTGATCAGTGAGCATCTCAAGGCTGCAGTGCAAGCACCGGACAACCAGCAAGCCCGTGAGCAAATGCTGGTGGCCAGCCTGATCGCCGGCATGGCATTCGGCAACGCGGACGTAGGCAGTGTGCACTGTATTTCCGAGGCAATCGGCGGCATGTACGACACGCCGCACGGCGTGGGCAACGCGATCTTCCTGCCCTTTGTGTTCGGTCACAACCGTGATGCCGATATCGTCCGCCACGCCCAGGTTGCCTACGCGCTGGGGATCGATCCCACGCTTTCGCCGGTCGACGCCGCCGAAGCAGCTGTCGGCCGCCTGTTCCAGATGAGCAAGGACCTGGGCATCCCCCGCTTCGCCGAGGTGAGGGGTGTGCGCGAGGAAGACTTCCTGACCATTGCCGAAAAGTCCAAGCAGAACTTTTCAGACGCCAGCAATGCCAAGGCAATGTCCGTGCAGGCCTACCACGACATTATTACCACCGCTTACAAGTTCGTAGCGTGAGGTGCCCGTCATGACTCAATCGACTTCCAACGCCTCATTGAGGCGCACCCTGGGCCCGTTTTCCGTTCTGCTGTTCGGCTTGGCATTTCTGGCCCCATTGATCGTCTTCGGCACCTACGGCGTGATCTCGCAAGCAAGCGGGAACACCACGGCGATGGCCTACCTGGTTGCCGCAACCGGTGTGATTTTCACGGCATTGAGCTACGGCCGGCTGGTCAAGGTGTTCCCGGTAGCCGGTTCGGCCTATACCTATACCCGCAAGATGCTGAGCGCGAATCTCGGGTTCATGGTGGGCTGGGCTGCCTTGCTCGACTACTTCTTCATCCCGATGCTGATCTGGCTGCTCGGCGCCAGCTACCTCAACATGGCATTTCCAGAGGTACCCCAGTGGGTGTGGATCACAGGGTTCATCGTCTCCACATCGCTGCTGAATGTCCTGGGCATTCAGGTGGCCAACCGGTTCAACGTGCTGTTGATGGTGGTTCAGCTTGTCATCATCGCCATGTTCATCGGGCTGTGCGGGCATTACATCGTTGCTGCCAACGGTCCTGGCGGGCTGCTGTCGGCCAGGCCGTTCTTCGATCAGGACGTGCCGTTCGCCACCACCATGGCCGGTGCCGCCATTGCCGCGTATTCCTTTCTGGGCTTTGACGCGCTGTCCACGCTGAGCGAGGAAACCCGCGACCCAGGCCGGACGCTTCCGCGTGCCATCCTGCTGGTCGCGTTGATCGGCGGCACGGTGTACGTCGGCTCCTCGTACTTCATGTACCTGGCGCACCCTTCTCTCACGTTCGAGAATCTGGATGGTGCCGCCTTCGAGATTGCCCGGATGATCGGGGGAGACCTGTTCTTCGCAGTGGTCCTGGCGGGCATCATCATCGCCCACTTCGCCGCAGGGATGTCGTTCCAGGCAAGCGTGGGTCGATTGCTGTACGCCCTCGGCCGGGACAACCAACTACCACGAGCGTTGTTCGGTGCCCTCCACCCTCGCTACAAGACACCGGCCTTCAACATCCTGCTCTGCGGTGTTTTTGGCACCGCAGGGTTTGGCTTGACGATTGCCACCGCGACGTCACTGGTCAATTTCGGCGCTTTTCTCGCCTTCACTGCAGTCAACCTTTGCGCGTTGCGGCTCACCTTCGATGCACGCGTCAAGGATGGGGCCGGCTTGTTGCGCGGCGTGCTCTTCCCACTCATCGGCCTGGTCACCGCCGGGTGGATGCTGGCCAGCCTGGATAAAGACGCACTGATCATGGGCTGCAGCTGGCTTGGCCTGGGTGCGGTTTATCTCGCCTGCCGAACCAGCCTCTTCCGCAACCCGGTACCTGACGCTCTGGTATAGCGACCACCTTCCAATCGAACGCTCTGACGACAACCACAAGGCAAGCCACAGGCCTTGCCGCTCAATGGTGAGTAACGACATGCAAACAAAACTCCTGATCAATGGCGCCCTCGTCGCCGGCGAAGGCGAAAACCTGGCCGTGTACAACCCGTCCCTGGGCCGTGTACTGGTACAGACCAGCGAGGCCAGTCGCGCCCAGGTCCATGCCGCAGTCCAGAGTGCGGATGCGGCCTTTGAAGCCTGGTCACAGACACCTCCCAAGGACCGTGCGGCACTGTTGCTCAAGCTCGCCGACAGCATCGACGCACAGGCGCAGGACTTCGCACGCCTGGAAGCGGACAACTGCGGCAAGCCTTTCGCTGCCGTGCTGCAGGACGAATTGCCCGCCGTATCGGACGTGTTCCGCTTCTTTGCCGGCGCCGTTCGCTGCCTGCAGGGCTCGGCGGCGGGCGAGTACCTTGCGGGCCACACCTCGATGATCCGTCGCGACCCGGTAGGCGTCGTCGCCTCCATCGCGCCGTGGAACTACCCCTTGCTGATGGCCGCGTGGAAACTCGGCCCGGCATTGGCCGGCGGGAACACCGTTGTACTGAAACCCTCGGAACACACCCCGATGAGCACCTTGAAACTGGGGGAACTGCTCGCCGACATCTTCCCCGCCGGCGTGGTCAACATCGTCCATGGGCGAGGTGCCTCGGTGGGTGAACCGTTGACCAGCCACGCTCAGGTTCGCATGGTGTCTCTGACTGGCTCCGTTCGTACAGGCAGCCGGATCATCGAAGGCACGGCCGACAGTGTGAAACGGATGCACATGGAGCTGGGTGGCAAGGCGCCCGTGCTGATCTTCGATGACGCCGACATCGACGCCGCCGTCGAAGGCATCCGCGCCTTCGGTTTCTACAACGCAGGCCAGGACTGTACCGCTGCGTGCCGCCTCTATGTACAGAAGGCGGTCTATCCGGAGTTCGTTCGCAAGCTCGGCGAAGCCGTGTCCAGCATCAAATGCGGACTTCAGGATGACCCGGCAACCGAAATGGGCCCTCTGATCACCCAAGAGCATCTGGAACGTGTCGAGGGCTTTGTGAACCGTGCCAGGGAGCTTCCCCACATCGAGGTCGTCACGGGCGGCAAGCGCGCCGCGGGTGCCGGGTTCTTCTTCGAGCCTACGGTCCTGGCCGGCACCCGGCAGGAGGACGAGGTGGTGTCCCGTGAAATCTTCGGCCCAGTGGTGACGGTTTCGCCATTCGAGGACGAAGCCCAGGTACTGGCTTGGGCCAATGAATCGGACTACGGCCTGGCCTCTTCGGTGTGGACTGCCGATGTGGGGCGAGCCCATCGACTGGCCGCACGCCTGCAATACGGCTGCACCTGGGTCAATACACACTTCATGCTGGTCAGCGAGATGCCCCATGGCGGGGTGAAGCTATCCGGATACGGCAAGGACCTGTCCATGTACGGGCTCGAAGACTACACCGTGGTGCGGCATGTGATGTTCAAGCACTGACACCGTAAGCCCATGAACAACGCTGCCTGGAACTTTCAAGAGGTTATGTATGAACAACATCGAGACTTTCGAGAGACTCGAATCCAACGTGCGGATGTATTGCCGTGACCTGCCACTGGTATTCGACACTGCTCAAGGGAGCAGGATCCACGCCGAGGATGGCCGCGAATACCTGGACTTCTTCGCCGGCGCCGGCGCCCTGAACTATGGCCACAACGACCCGCGCATGCGCGATGCCCTGATCGAGTATCTTTCGGCTAACGGCGTGACCCATGGCCTGGACTTGCACACCAGCACCAAGCGTCAGTTCCTTGAGTCGATCGAGCGTGACCTGTTCAAGCCACGTGGCTGGGACTACAAGGTTCAATTCACAGGTCCAACCGGTGCCGATGCTGTCGAGGCAGCACTGAAGCTTGCGCGCAAGGCAACCGGGCGCACCAAGATCGTATCGTTCTACGGTGCCTACCACGGCATGACAGCCGGGGCCCTGGCGATCACCGGCAACCGGACTCGCCGAGGCCCCGGGTTGTCCAGCGACGTGGTTTTCGTTCCGTACGAAGACAGCCCTTACGGCGAGTTCGACAGCATTGGCTTCCTCGAACGCCTGGCCAACGACCAGGGCAGCGGATCGGAACTCCCTGCGGCCGTGATCGTGGAATCCGTCCAGATCCAGGCGGGTGTCTATGCGGCATCCAATACATGGTTGCAACGGTTGCGCAAGTGGACCAGCGATCACGGAGTGTTGCTCATCTGCGATGAAATCCAGGCGGGCTGCGGCCGGACCGGCGACTTCTTCGGCTTCGAGCGTTCCGGGATTCAGCCAGATCTGGTCACCTGTGCGAAATCGATCGGCGGCTTTGGCCTGCCAATGGCGATCGTGTTGATTCGCGCTGAGCTGGATGTATGGCAACCCGGCGATCACATCGGCACGTTCCGCGGCAACCAGCTGGCGTTCCTCACAGCCCGGATCGCGCTCGGCTATTGGCGCGATGAGCAGTTCCTGAAGTTGCTTGCCGACAACTGCGCGACGATGGAGCGCGAGGTTGCCGGATTCGCAGAGACTCCTGGCGTAGCGTCCGCGCGCTGTCGCGGCATGATCGCAGGCATCGACTTCGGCCGCGGCAACGTTGCGTTCGCCAAGGATGCCCAGCAGCGCGCGCTGCAGGCGGGTGTACTGGTAGATCGCTGCGGCCCGAACGGTGAAATCATCAAGCTGATGCCACCTGTGAATACCCCGACCGATCAGCTTGAAGCAGGCCTGAAAGCATTCGGCGAATCAGTCGCGGCAGCGCTGAACAAGTAACTGCATCGGTCTACCGTGCGGCGCCGGTAATCAATGCGTCGTACGCAGACCTGTGACATGTAGTCGCCAATCCGTTTCCGGCAGGAAAACAAGCCAATGAGCAAGGTCACTTCAACCGTACAGAACGATATGTCTTCCCTCATCCACCCGTACACCAACCTGGCACAACACCGCGAGGTGGGCCCTTTCGTGATCGCCGGAGGCGACGGCGTGCGGGTTTTCGATGACAAGGGCAATGCCTACATCGAAGCCATGTCGGGCTTGTGGTGTACAGCGTTGGGGTTCAGTGAAAAGCGCCTGGTCGACGCCGCCATCGAGCAGTTCCAACAGCTGCCGTACTATCACAGCTTCAGCCACAAGACGAATGCTCCGGCGTCGGCGCTCGCCGCCAAACTGGCCGAGCTGACGCCTGGCGATCTCAATCATGTGTTCTTCACCAACTCGGGTTCCGAGGCCTGCGACTCGATGGTGAAGGTGGTCTGGTACGTGAACAACGCGCTGGGCAAACCCGGCAAGAAGAAATTCATCTCTCGCCAGCAGGCCTATCACGGAACCACCGTAGCCTCCGCGAGCTTGACCGGAATACCCTCGATTCATCGCGATTTCGATCTGCCTGCCATACCTGTCCACCACCTGACATGTCCGAACTTTTACCGGTTTGCCCATCCAGATGAAACCGAAGAAGCCTTTTCGGCCCGACTGGCAAATGAACTGGAGCGCCAGATCCTCGCTGAAGGGCCGGAAACCATCGCCGCATTCATCGGCGAACCGGTCATCGCGGCGGGTGGCGTGATCCCGCCGCCCAAAGGCTACTGGGCCGCGATCCAGACGGTGTGCAAACGCTACGACATCCTCGTGGTGATCGATGAAATCGTCACGGGTTTTGGCAGGCTCGGCACGATGTTCGGCGCTCAACTGTACGACATCCAGCCCGATATCATGTTGCTCTCCAAGCAGCTCACCTCTTCCTATCAACCGCTGGCGGCCCTGGTGGTATCCGATGCCATCAATGACGTCCTGGTGAGCCAGAGCCAGCGGCTGGGTGCGTTCGTGCATGGCTTGACCTGCACGGGTCATCCCGTCGCCACCGCCGTTGCGCTGGAAAACATCCGCATCATCGAGGAGCGCGACCTGGTTGGCCATGTCCAGCGCTTGGCCCCCGTGTTCCAGGGCCGTCTGCGCGCTTTCGAAGACCACCCGTTGGTAGGCAACGTCCGAGGCGTCGGGCTGATGGGTGGGATCGAACTGGTTGCGGACAAGGCCACCCGCCAACCCTTCGCCCAGCCAGGTGCGTTGGGAGGCTACGTATTTAAACAGGCTCACAAGCACGGGCTGATCATTCGCGCCATCTACGACACGATCGCGTTCTGTCCGCCATTGATTACCACGGAGGACGATATCGAGGCGATCTTCAGCGCATTCGAGCGGACGCTGGCTGACGCGACGGACTGGGCTCGATCACAGCACCTGCCATGAGCAAAAAACGGCTCCTGTTGGATATCACGTAAAACAACAATCATGAGGGTTTGACCGTGCGTGAACAAAATGATGAAAGCTTCGAGTTCGATGTGTCCGTGATCGGGCTCGGTGCCATGGGAACGATCATGGCCCAAGCGTTGCTCCAGCAAGGCAAGCGCGTCGCGATCTGGAATCGATCACCCGGCAAGGCCGCGGCGCTCGTCGCCGCTGGCGCTCACCTCTGCGACAGTGCCGAAGCCGCGCTGAGCGCAAGCCCGGCCACGATCTTCGTCCTTCTGGACAACCACGCGACCCACGGGGTGCTCGGGATGCCGGGTGTGATGCGTGCACTCGCCAATCGTACGATCGTCGATTACACGACTATCGCAACAGACGAGGGCCTAGCGCTTCAGGGCCTCGTCAATCGGACGGGCGGCCATTATGTCAAAGGGATGATCGTGGCCTACCCCCGCAACGTCGGCCATCGCGAAAGCCACAGCATTCATACCGGTGATCGTGAAGCCTTCGAGCGGCATCGGGCGCTGCTGGAAGGGCTCGCTGGCCATACGGTGTTCCTTCCCTGGGACGAAGCAATGGCCTTTGCGACCGTGCTCCACGCGCATGCGTTTGCGGCGATGGTGACTTTCTTCGAGGCCGTGGGTGCGAGCGAGCGGTTTGGCCTGCCGGTTTCGAAAACGGCCCGGCTCCTGCTCGACACCTCACGCTTTTTCGTCGCCGATGCACTCGAGGAAGCGGTACGCCGGCTCGAAGCAGGGGATTTCGCAGGCGATCAGGCGAGGCTCGATGTGCATGCGGACGCCTTCGCGCACATTGCCGAATCCCTGCACACACAAGGGGCCTGGACACCGGTCTTCGACGCGGTGTGTCAGGTCGTGCAGCGCGCGGCATCCATGGGCTATGGCGACCAGGACATCGCGGCCACCACCCAGTTGTTCGCCCGCGAGTGCGACACCTCGAAAGAGACAGGGCAATAACTGCGCGTATACAGACCTTTCGGATCGAACTCGAAGACAACAACTATAAAAATACCGCTGGAGGATCATATGCGCCGATTTGGTTTTCTACTGGCCGGTTTGACGCTGGCTATTTTCTTGAGCGCCCTTTTCGCCCCCAAGCCTTCCCACGCCAACCGTGGGACAGCACAGCACATGGGGCATCCCGTTACCAGCATCGGGGAGATCTTCAGGGGCTACTAGCCGGGTGTTCGCTGCATAGGTAATGGCAGCTCTTCCTTACATGCATGGAGAGACAAGCAGATTCAAGAAACATGTTACGCGGCCGCTGACACTCATCCGTCAGCGGCCGCTTGCGTTTCAATGATCGATTGCCCCGAGGCCCGTCTGGCCCCATACGAACTGGCCCGCGAATGCCTCCCTTCAACCCTTGGCTCGCGCTGTCCGGTACAACCGGGAAACGGTACACGCCACCAAAAACGCCAATGGCATGGAAAACAGCGCAGGCTGGGTATAGGGGAACAGCGGCCCGGAGATGTGCAAGACATCACCCCAAGGCCCGGGTAGCAGCAAGGACAAAGGCAGTAGTTTCTTCATGCGCCCTGCTCCTCTTCCAGCCCGGTGACCAGCGCCTGGGTCAGGCGATCGAACTCACGGTTGGCACGGTACACATAGAACCCCGACAACGCACAGAAGAACGGGAACGGGAGCACGCTGGAAGCGACGCCGAAGGTCATGTTTGATCCCTGGGCCAGAGGCCTGGCAATCAGCTCGGGTCAGAACGACACCAACGCGACATAGCCATAGAACATGACCAGGATCAGAAGGACCGGCTCAGGGTAAACCGGTTCTGCGCGCCACCAGTTGCCGGAACCGGGCACTGGCACGAACACGCGCGCATAACAGGCTGGACATGAGACACCTCGGGCAACGTACTTGTTGTTAACCGATGTGCGGGTGCTGCAGGTCGATCAGTGTTCGGCGCCGGTGGTCTCAGCCTCCTGTTGCCGGGCCCACTCGCGCAAGACGAACTTCTGGATCTTGCCGGTGGCGGTCTTGGGCAGTGCCACCAGCGAGACATGGCGCGGCGCCTTGAAATGCGCCAGGCGCTCGCGGCACCAGCGGATCAGGTCGTCACCGGTGATACTGGCCTGGGCATCGGCGCGCAGGGTGACGAAGGCATGGGGTGTCTCGCCCCAGCGTGAGTCGGGACGTGCCACCACGGCGGCCTCGACCACTTCGGGGTGTTGGTAAAGCACCTCCTCGATCTCCAGCGAGCTGATATTCTCGCCGCCGGAAATGATGATGTCCTTGGCTCGGTCCTTGATTTCCACATAACCGTCCGGATGCAGCACAGCCAGGTCGCCGGTGTGCAGCCAGCCGTTGGCCAGCGCGCGGCGGGTGGCATCCGGACTGTGCAGGTAGCCTTTCATCACCGTGTTGCCACGCACCACCAGTTCGCCCAGGGTGATGCCGTCGGCCGGGACCGGGCAACCGGTGTCGATATCCAGCACCGTGACTTCCTCGAGCATCGGGTGGGCGACACCCTGTCGGCTCATGAACCGGGCGCGGGCCTCCAGAGGCAACTCGTCGATGCCCGGTTGCCATAGGCACAGGGTGCTGGGGCCATAGCTTTCGGTCATGCCGTAGGCGTGGGTGATGCTGTAGCCGCGCGCCTCCATGGCGGCGATCACCGCGCTGGGCGGCGCGGCGCCGCCGGTGATCACCGACACCGGATTGGGAAGCACACCGGCATGCTCGGCGTGGAGCAGCATCGACATCACCACCGGTGCGGCGCTCAGGTGGGTCACGGCATGCTCGGCGATGGCGGCGTGGATAGCCTGGGGCTGGACCTTGCGCAGGCACACATGGGTGCCGCCTGAAAGGGTCACTGCCCAGGTATGGCTCCAGCCATTGCAGTGGAACATCGGCAAGGTCCACAGATATACACTGCGCGGCCCGAACTGGAAGACCAACGCCCCGGCGCAGGCATTGAGGTAGGCGCCACGGTGATGCAGGACCACACCCTTGGGATCACCGGTGGTGCCAGAGGTGTAGTTGATGGCGATCGACTGCCATTCGTTGTGGGGCGCGCTCAACGGTCGGTCGGGATCGCCCTGGGCCAGGAAGCTCTCGTAGTCGAGGTCATGGGCCAGGTCGAAATCCTCCGCCTGGGCATCGTCGATGCCCACCAGCAGCGGCGGCGCTTCGAGCATCGCCAGCGCCTGGTGGACCACCGCGCCGAACTCGCGATCGCAGATCAGGACCTTGGCCGCGCAATGGCGCAGGATAAAGGCGATGCTGCGCGCCTCCAGACGAATATTGATGCTCACGAGCACGGCGCCCGCGCCGGGCACACCGTAGTGCGCCTCCAGCATCTCGGGGATGTTCGGCGCCAGTATCGCCACCCGCTCGCCCGTCTGCACGCCGACTCGCTCCAGGGCGCTGGCCAGGGCGCGGCTGCGCTGGTGCAACTGCTGGTAGCTGTAGCGCCGGGCGCCGTAGACCACCGCATCGCGCTGCGGATACACCTGGGCAGCGCGCTTGAGGAACGACAGCGGCGAAAGCGGCACATGGTTGGCTTCGTTGGGGGCAAGCTCATGCTCGAAGGTCGGGGTCATCATGACAGGCACCCCATCAGCACGCTGCCCAGGCATTGAACGTACATACACATCTCCTGTTTCTTGTTGTTCTTGCTTCGGTGCGTTTTACAGGCTGCCGCACAGATGGCCGCCATCGACCACGATCTCCGCGCCGCTCATGGCCCGCCCGGCATCGCTGGCGAGCAGCAGCAAGGCGCCATCCAGGTCCGCCGGCTGGCTGAAGCGCCGACTGGGGATGCGCGAGCGCAGCTTCTCCCCGGCCTCGCTGGCCAGGAACGCTTCGTTCAGATCGGTCATCACGTACCCTGGTGCCAGGGCGTTCACACGGATGCCATGACGCGCCAGCTCCAGGGCCATGGCGCGGGTCAGGTGCGCCAGGCCAGCCTTGGCCGCGAGATAGGGGCCGACGGCACCGGCCACGCGGCTGGCGAGGATCGAGGTGACATTGATCAGGCTGCCACCCTGCCCCGCGGCGATCATCCGCCGGGCGCTTTCCTGGGCCACCACCCAGGCGCCCTTGAGGTTGGTGTCGAGCACACGGTCCCAGCTTTCATCGTCGCAATCGAGCAAGGGCTGGCTGTCGCTCACCCCCGCGTTGTTGACCAGCACATCCAGCGGGCCCGCGGCGTCGAGCACCCGGCACACATCGTCACGGCAGGTCACATCGAGGGCGAAGGCCCGGGAGCGACCACCGGCCAGCTCGATGGATTCGACCAGGCTCTGCAGTGGTGCCAACCGCCTGGCGGTCACCACCACCTCTGCACCCGCCGCAGCCAGTGTCATGGCGAAATGTCGGCCAAGGCCGCTGGAGGCGCCGGTCACCAGGGCACGGCGCCCATCAAGGGCGAACAGTCGGGCAAGGGTTGGCTGCATCAGTGTGCTCCCTGACGCTGGTCGAGGAGCTTTTTCGCCAGGCTCATGCGGTGCACTTCGCTCGGGCCGTCGTAGATGCGGAACGGGCGTATATCGCGGAAGATCCGCTCGACCACGGTATCCCCGGTCACCCCGCGCCCGCCGAGGACTTGCACGCAACGATCAACCACCCGCCACAACGCTTCCGCGCTGATCACCTTCGCCATGCTCGAGTCGACATTGGCGCGCTGGCCCTGGTCCAGCACCCAGGCGCAGTGCCAGACCGCCAGGCGCACCACGTGCAAGTCCATCATGTTGTCGGCCAGCATGAAGCCTACGCCCTGATGCTCGCCCAGCGGCTTGCCGAAGGCGTCGCGGGTGCGCGCATAGTCGCAGGCGATGTCATGGGCACGTCGAGCGGCCCCCAGCCAGCGCATGCAGTGGGTGAGCCGCGCGGGCGCCAGACGCACCTGGGCATACCGGAAACCCTTGCCGATCTCGCCCAGCACATCGCTTGCCGGCACCCGCAGGTTGTCGAAGCGCAACTGCCCGTGGCCGCCGGTGAAGCAGCTGTCCAGCGTATTGAGCTGACGTTCGTGGATGATCCCGTCACGCTGCATATCGGTCAGGAACATGGTCGCCGAGCCGTCCTCCATGCGCGCCATGATGATGCCGAAGTCAGCGCCCTCGGCCCCGGTGATCAGCCATTTGCGGCCATTGATCAGGTAGTCGTCGCCATCGCGGGTGGCGCTGGTGCGCAGCATCGACGGATCGGAGCCCGAGCCCGGCGCCGGTTCGGTCATAGCGAAGCAGGATCGGGCATGGCCCTGGACCAGCGGGCGCAGCCAGCGGTCCTTCTGGGCGTCGGTGGCCACCACGTCCATCAGGTGGATATTGCCTTCGTCCGGGGCGTGAATATTCAGCGCCACCGGCCCCAGTGGCGAATAACCGGCCTCTTCGAAGACGATTGCCTTGGCCACATGGCTCAGGCCCAGGCCACCCATTTCGGGGCTGGCGTGGGGTGTCAGCAGACCGGCGGTGCGAGCCTTGGCCAGCAGGTCTTGGCGCAGGGCGTCGCTGGGGCCGTGGGTATCGTGGCGAGGGTCGTTCTCGAACGGGATGACCTGTTCGGCGATGAAATCGCGGGTTTTGGCCTGCAATGCAAGCAGTTCGTCCGGTAGGGTGAAATTCATGACTGTCCTTCTTTATTCCTGTCGGTCCGGGGAAAAGGTACGGTTCGTTGTGCTCAGGGCATGGCCTTAGGGTTGCTGATCGCCAATCGGGCGAGGGTCACCTCGCGCAATGCTTCTATCAGGGTGCGCTGACACTGCGGGTCGTCATGGCATCCCTGGCGAATGTCGCGGGCCAATTGACGGCGGGTCTCGTGCAAGTGCGCACTTGCCCCGTCGACCAGGATGGCCAGATGCGCCTGCTCCTGAATGCAGGTGCGCGCTTGCAGGCGACTTTCGCGGGCAGCGATGGCCATGGCATTGGCGATCATCAGCGTCGGGTAACGCAGCTCCCCGGCCAACGCAGGCAGAACCTGCTCCAGCAAGGTCAGGCGAGCGATCTCGAGTAGTTCATGGGCGTGCGGCTGAGTCATGGCGCATCTCCACCAGTCATGTTCAAGATGTCGAGCTCGAGCTCCGGCAGCAGGCACGCGGTCAGCGCCAGTTCAAGGGAAGGTTCTTCGCCGGACAGGTGGCGCTGCCCTTGCTGGAGGGCGATCACTGCCCAGCGCAGGGTCGCCATGACCTGCCAGTAGTGCAGTTCGCTGCGCTCGATGCGCAGCGGGGACACCTGGTGGTAGCCGCGCAGGAAGTCCTCCAGCAGGCCGATGCCACCGGCTTCGAGGTCAGGGCGCGTGAAACGCCAGCAGCGGGCGGTGAACCAGCCGAGGTCTTCGCAAGGGTCGCCCCAGCCGGTGAATTCCCAGTCGAGCACAGCTTCCAACCCCTGCTCGCTGGCCAAATAGTTACCGGTGCGGTAGTCGCGGTGCAGCAGACAAAGGGCGCTGCTGTGCGGCGCATGTAGTTCGCACCAGCGTAGGCCCCATTCCAGTACCGGATAGGCATCGGCGAGGGTGTCAAGGTAGCGGCGATAGGCGCTGACGGTGGCCAGGGCCGGCGAACCGTCCGGAACCGGCAGGAAGTCCAGCGCTGCGCACGGCGGGTGCACCTGATGCAGGCGCGCCAGGTTGGCGCCGAGCTGCGTCGCCAGCCGCGCCTGGCCATTGTCTCCGGCATCCGCGCTGAGCAGGCGTCCGGCAGCGACACCTGGCATGTACTCCATCAGGAAGAACACTCGCCCGTGGACACGCACATCGCGGCACAACCAGAGCGGCCGCGGCACTTTCACCCCGGCCTTGTGGACCACTTGCAGCACAGCGAACTCCTGCTCTCGGTTGAGGCTGGCCGGCAGCGCGGAGAGCGCATCGCTGCGCAACACCCAGCGCCGGGCGCCGGCCCATGGGCCGCCCTCGATCAGCAGTCCGAGCAGCCAGTTTTCCTGGATGGCACCGCCGCTCAAGCGTTTGCGAGCCTGGATGACAACGCGTGTCGCCAAAGCATGCTCACGGATGAAGTCGACCAGGCGGTGATCGTCAGTCATGGCCGCGACTGCATCGCTGGCCGGAGAATTCGTAGAGGAACTGCTCATGAATCAATGGATCCTGCCTTTGGTTTTGAGGTGCAGGTCACCTGGAGCAATGCTTGGGCCAACTCCGCATGATTCGGCTGGAGGCCCCGTAAAACCTGGCGTCCGGTATTTCCTGGCGAACTATGGATATGCGCAATATTTCATATGTGAAACGAATTAGTTCATCATGGAAGCATTGCATTTTTGAACGGACCCCACCATGAACGCCCCCACCTCTCAGGTCGTCGTGCTGATCAGCCACCTGCAACGCCCCCGGCAACGCAGCCGGCTCGCCCATGTGGTGGCCGGGCTTACGATGGACTACCCCGACACCCATATCGAAGTGCTCGACACTTCGGTGTCTGAAGCGCTGCAGACCGCCCGCGAGATGGAACAGCGTGGCGAGGTCGACGTGTTTGTCTGCGCCGGCGCCACTGCCGCCTACTTGCGCAAGCACCTGGCACGACCGGTACTGACGATGCAGGTTGGCGGCGGTGATCTGCTGCGTGCGCTGGGGCAGGCCCGGGAGCACTCCTCGCAGGTAGCCTTGCTCAGCTACAACCACATCGACCACGACCTGCAGGCCATCAGCGCGCTGTTCACCGTAAAGGTTCACCAGGCCGCTTACACGTCCCTCGAAGAGGCCCGTCAGGCAGTCGAGCAGGCAGCCCAACTGGATTGCCGCAGCATCATCGGCTCGTCGACGGTGGTGGAGCTAGCGGAACAGGCAGGACTGCACGGTGTGCTGTCGCTGAGCGAGGACACGATACGCAAGGCGCTCGAGGAAGCCTTGGGCATCCTTGACAGCCAACGCATCGAGATCGCCAAACGGCGGCACTTGAATGCCGTACTGCAACACATCCCCACCGGCGTGGCGGCGGTCGACAACCAGGGTGTGGTGCAGTCGCTCAACCCGGCCCTGGCCCAATTGCTGGAGTTGCCGGTCAGCGCCGCGCTGGGCCGGCCACTGCAGCAGCTGTGTCCGGAACTGGACTTGCAGCAGGCGTTGCAGGATGGCGGTGGCGAGGAAAACCGGGTGATCCGGCTCGGCTCGCATGCAGTGGTCAGCAATCTGCTGCCTGTCCTGGAGAACGGCCAGCGTACCGGCCTCGTCTTGACCTGCCAGGACACCACCGCCGTGCAGCGGGCGGACCAGCGCATCCGGTCCACCCGCCGCCCGGGTGCGTTCATCGCCCGCTACCGGCTCGAACAGCTAAGCGGCAACAGCAAGGTCAACCGCGACATGCTACAGCTGGCCAAGCGTTTCGCCGCCAGCCATTCGACTATCCTGATCACCGGTGAGAGCGGCACCGGCAAGGAGTTGCTGGCCCAAGGCATCCATAACGAGAGCCCACGCCGCCAGGGTCCCTTCGTCGCCATCAACTGCGCGGCGTTTCCAGAGTCGCTGCTGGAAAGCGAACTGTTCGGCTACGAGGAAGGCGCCTTCAGCGGCTCGCGCAAAGGCGGCAAGCCCGGTCTGCTCGAAGCGGCGCACCGCGGCACGCTGTTTCTCGACGAGATCGGTGACATGCCTGTATCACTGCAAACACGCCTGCTACGTGTGCTGCAGGAACGTGAGGTACTGCGCCTGGGCGGCACCGAACCGATTTCCATCGACGTACGCATCATCGCCGCCACTCACCAGGACTTGCGTGCCGCCATGGATGATGGCGAGTTTCGTACCGATCTGTACTACCGGCTGAACATTCTGCGCCTACAGACCACACCATTGCGTGAGCGGCCTGAGGATATCGCCCTGATCTGCCAGGGCATCAGCCAGCGCCTGCTGGTTCAGGGCCAGCCGCCAGGCGCCGCAGACATACCGGCCGCCCTGCTGCCGTACCTGACACGTTACGCCTGGCCAGGCAATGTTCGGGAACTGGAAAACGTGATCGAGCGCGCGATGCTCTCGGCCCGCGAACTGCTACGCGAGCACGGCATGGATGAACAGTATCTGGCTCGCGTGCTACCCGAACTGTGTGAAGACCCGCCCCTGTCTCCCGCCCGGAAAAAGTCGCCACGCGAAACCGATCTGCACACGATCGGCAAGGCCGCACAGCTACGCCATGTACAGGAGACGCTGGAAAGCTGCCAGGGCAATCTCGACGAAGCTGCGCGTCGCCTTGGCATCAGCCGGACCACCTTGTGGCGACGGCTCCGGTCCGCGCATTGAGTGAGCCATGAGCGTAATCCACCCTTCATGAGCCTGCGCAGCTGGAACTTAACCACAGCCATGTTGCTCAGTGACCTGGCGCACCGAAGGCAGCGGCTCCCGGGCTTGCGCAGCAAAAGCACAGCCGGCAGCGAAGAGAGCGACACAAATCAGATGCCCAGGTATCAGTTGACTGCTTTTGCATTGGCTAAAAAGTGATGACGCAATCACTGCATGGCTTCCTTAAGCGAGATCCTCGGCGCCCACTCCAGCCACTTTTCGTCTACCGCATCGAACAGGGGGTAGGTCTGGCCCGGCTTGGCCAGTTCGCCCATTTCCCCGTTGTCCGGCGTGGCGAAGGCGATGCCGCCTGCCACCATGGCCTCCAGGGACTCGGTGCGCACCGAAACGCCCTTGAACAGGTCAGCCTCGAACCCGACGCCGCTGGCGTTCCAGAAGCGGCTGCCGGTGCGCACCAGAGGCGCATAACGCGGTTCGATGAGAATGCTGATCAGCACCCGGTCTGCCTGCTGCCCCAGGCTCATGTCGATGACCTTGCCCACCGGCATTTTACGGTAGGTCACCGGGCTGCCGAGCTTGATCGAGCCCTTGTCCGCGGCGCTGAGGGTCAGCCGCAGGCCATTGCCAAGCCCCAAGAGGTTCGGTGCTTCGGCCAGGGTCTGAAAGCGCGTCTGGCGCTCACCCGGACGATGACTGGCCAAGGCCTCGATATAGGGTCCGCTGACCAGGGTGCCGAGGTTTTCCGTGCGCAGCAGACCGAGCGCCGGACGCACCACCCAGAAGCGCGTGCCGCTACGGGCGAACTGTTCGCCGCTGGCCAACAGGCGCGCCTTGAGCTGCACGCCGGACAGGTCGGTTTCCAAATCGATACTCTCGACCTTGCCGATCGCCAGCCCCTTGAAACGAATCGGTGTGCCTTCGCGCAACCCTTCGCCATCCTCGACGCTCAGCTGGATTTCCACTCCCCGGGCCATGGCGGCTTCTTCACTGTCGTAGAGGGAGAAACGTCGCTCCTTGCCCGAGGCCGGCGCCTTCGGGTCAAGAGTGTCGAAAGAGATCCCGCCATTGATCAGGGTCTGCAACGACTCGCTCTTGACCTTCAGCCCTGTGAGGTCACCGCTCAGGGTCACGCCGCTGGCGTTCCAGAAGCGCGTGGAGCTGTTCACCAGGCGAGTGAACTCGGGCTCGATATGCACCCCGATCATCACCTGCTGATTGTTCGCCGACAGCTGGTAACTCTGCACGCTGCCGACGCGGATCTGCCGGTAGAGCACGGGCGCACCGACCTCGACTGAGCCACGCCTGTCGCTGGTCAACACCAGGTGCAGGCCAGGCACGTTCATATCCATGGGCGGTGCCTTGGAGCGGATGCTGAACTCGCGCCGCGGCGCTCCGTTCCTGGCGAAACGCACGGCGATATAGTTGCCCTTGACCAAGGCGTCCAGGCCGGTGATCCCGGCCAGCGAGATATTCGGCTTCACAGCCCAGAACTCGGTGCCCTCCAGCAGCAGGGCCTCGACCCGCGGGTCCATCGCCAGCTCGGCGGTGGCGCCGCTGAAGTCCTGGTTCATGTCGACGTTTTTGACCAGGCCGACCTGCACGCCGTTGTACATAACTTGCGTTTGTCCCGGCTGAATGTCGCTCAGGTCCTTCATCTTCAGCGTCACCCGCAGGCCGACCTGGGCCGCGTCATAGTCCTCGTACAAGCGGAAGGGCTTGCTGGAGTCAGTTGGCGGACTGTCGCGATGGTTGTCCGGAGTCGCGAAGGAAATGCCACCGGCGGCCAGGGTCAGCAGCGATTCGCTGCGCACCTTGAACCCCGACAGGCCACCGGAGATCGAGATCCCGCTGGCGTTCCAGAAACGCGTGTGCTTGCGCACCAGATCCGCATAACCCGGCTCGATATGCACCTTGATCTCGATGGTGCGCCGGTCCTCGCCAAGCTGGAAGTTCTTCACCTGGCCCACCAGGATCTGCTTGTAGAACACCGGACTGCCCTGCTCGATGGAGCCCAGACGCTCGGCCTTGAGAGTGATGTGCAGGCCCGGAACCTTTTCCGACATCGGTGGCGGTTCCTTCAAGGCCGTGAAGGAACGAACCCCTTGATCGCCCTTATCCCCCTTTGCCGGATCCACCGCGATGTAGACCCCGGAGACCAGGGTCTCCAGGCCGGTGACGCCGGCCAGGGACACCCGCGGCTTGACCAGCCAGAAGTGAGTATCTTCATTTAGATACCTCTGTGTTTCCTTGGTCATTTCGATGGAGGCAAGGACTCCCTTGATGTCGTCACTGACACTCAGATCCACCACCTTGCCGACCGAAATGCCCTTGTACAGCACCTCGGTCTTCCTGGCCTGGATACCGTCGCCACTCTCGAAGCGCACCTGGATGATCGGGCCGGCCTCGTCGTAGGCACGCCAGGCCAGCCAGGCACCAATGACCAGGGCCAACAGGGGCAGGATCCAGATCGCTGACCAGTTGGAGGTTGGGTGTTTTTTTGGGATGGGCAGGTCACTCATTTTCATTGTCCAAGTTGGTGTTGTCCCATATCAGCCGGGGATCGAAAGTCACTGCGGCCAGCATGGTCAGTACCACCACGCTGGCGAAGGCGGCGGCGCCGAGATTGGCCTCGATGCGCGCCAGGTTGCCGAAGTTCACCAGTGCCACCAGGATGGCGATGACAAAGATGTCGAGCATCGACCAGCGCCCCACCCCTTCGATGAAGCGGTACATGATGATCCGCTGGCGGGCAGACATCGGCGGGTATCGCTGCACCGAAAAGAGCAGCAGCGCAATCCCCGCCAACTTGAAGGTGGGCACCACGATACTGGCCACGAACACCACCAGGGCGATGGGGATCATCCCCAGCTGCAACAGGCTTACCACCCCGCTCATGATGGTGGCCGGTGCCCCCTTGCCAAAGACACTGACGGTCATGATCGGCAGCAGGTTGGCCGGGATGTAGAGAAGCATTGCCGTGATCAGCAAGGCCCAGGTCCGCCTGATGCTGTCGGGGCGGCGCACATGCAACAGCGCCTGACATCGACTGCAATACGCAGGCTGCCGGTGGTCGATGGGGTTGAGTTGATGGCATTCGCCGCAGACCTGGATACAGGCATCGATTGCACGCATGGCTACCCTCCTCGGGTGACGCCCGCCTGACGGGCCCCGGCGGGCGTCGAACACTCATTCAGGGCTTGTGTCCCTGCCATTCCTACTGCGCGCAAATTGCCCATGACTTACCTAAGGCTTGATTGAAAAGGGCGCGAATGGTACTTTTCAAGACCTAATGAGTCAACAATGGCTCATTTGAATAATATTTTCTCTGAACCCGCGCTCTTCTGGAGACCGACTGGTCCTATGCCCCAAACCTACACCGGCAACTTGACGAACCTTCCCTTGGAAGCGCTGGTCGCTTGCCATGAATGCGACCTGCTGATGCGCCGGGAACCGCTCGAACCCGGCGAAAAAAGCTGCTGCCCGCGTTGTGGCTTCGAGCTGGCTGTGCACCGCCAGCAGTGGCAACGTCGCTGCTTCGCCCTAGTCCTGACCGCCCTGCTTCTCTACATCCCGGCCAACTTCCTGCCGATCATGCACCTGACCCTTCTCGGGCAGACCCGCAGCGAAACGGTCTGGACCGGAGTGCTCGGGCTGTTCGAAAGCGGTATGCCGGGGGTCGCCGTGCTGGTGCTGTTGAGTAGCATGGCGATCCCCCTGGTCAAGCTGCTGTGCCAGTTGCTGGTGCTGTTGAGCCTGCGGTTCAAGGTGGCGCGCGGTACCGGCATGCGGCTCTACCGCGCTTATCACCACCTGCGCGAATGGGGCATGCTCGAGGTCTACCTGTTCGCGATCCTGGTATCCATCGTCAAGTTGATTGACATTGCCGACCTGAGCCTGGGCATAGGCCTGGCCTGCTTCGTCGCGCTGCTGCTCACCCAGGTCTGGCTGGAGCTGAATATGTCGTCCTATCAGGTGTGGGAAACTCTATCCAGCGAGTAGCCTTGGTGTTACTGGCTCGGATCAAACGCTATCGCGTCCCGGAGTTGCACAAGAAAACCAAGGAGGTTAGTCAGAAAGTGGCGCCTCAATGCAGTTGACTTTGTCCAATGTGAGATATGTTCAAGTCAATGGCGCCGCCAGCTGCGCACGCGTGGTGGACTTTTAGTCAGCCATGGCCAAGGCAGATCGTCCTAACTGGATTGAATTGCCTTAAAAACGAAGACGCTCACTGACAACGATTGACCGACTACCGCCTGAAGCATCGGGCAGAGAACGGCCAAAAGCGCCCCCCCTAACAAGTGAAAACTTTTTGTTTTCCGTCAGGTTGCAAAGATCAATCTCTAAGCGTTAGGCAAGTATCAATCCCCTCTAACACCATCTGAAGCTTCTGCCTTAGCAATGGGAGCTCCGATGCAGTCAATGCATGCGGTCTCTCTGCCATTCCGAGAAACGCAGCTAAGGCATGGTCAGAGTGCTTCACCAGTGCCACCAAATGCTCGCCTCGAGGGCCATTGACTCCGGCCAGCCAATTCTTAACTGTCCGCTCGTTTGCGCTTGTCCAACGCATCAATGTTTTCGTCGCCTGATGCGTTTCACCAAGCTCCGCATGAAGAGCTTTAGCAATCTCCGCTGCATACTGCTCTGGAGTCAGAAAAGAATTGCCCGTTTTCGTGAACATTTTTCTCTCCCCGATCTTCTACCTTCAATGGAGCTATTTCGAAAAAACGTGGCGACTAATCACGGCTTTGATATCGCCCTATTAGCCGTGGGTTAGATTGAGGATGTTGTCGATGCACACGCTCATTGGCGCGGGTGATGATCACAATGGATCAAGCACGACCTTGGCAGCCGCGTACGTCCGCATGTCCACTGAGCACCAGCAGTACTCGACCGAAAATCAGCTCGACGTCATTCGCATTTATGCGGCTACCCACGCCCTTGAGATCGTTAAGGTCTACACGGATATGGGTAAAAGTGGTCTTCGCTTGGAGGGTCGAGATGCGCTGAAGCAACTGTTCTTCGACGTGGAGAGTGGTCGTGCCGACTATTCAACAGTTCTGGTCTATGACGTTAGCCGCTGGGGGCGCTTCCAAGATCCAGACGTCAGCGCCAGCTATGAAGTTCGCTGTCGCCAAGCAAGCGTCTCTGTTCAGTACTGTGCGGAGCAGTTCACCAACGATGGTTCGCCGGTATCCAACATAGTCAAAAGCGTGAAGCGGATGATGGCTGGTGAGTACAGCCGGGAACTGTCTGTGAAGGTCTTTGCAGGACAATCTCGTCTCATTGAGCTCGGTTATCGTCAGGGCGGTCCAGCAGGATTTGGACTCAGGCGGCAATTAATCGACAGTACCGGGTCGCCCAAAAACGAACTGAATATAGGTGAACATAAAAGCATTCAAACAGACCGTGTAATTTTAGTTCCAGGCCCACCCAACGAAGTCGAAATGGTCTTGCACATATACCGATTGTTCGTGGAGGAAGGCAGAAGCGAGCGTGAGATCGCCGATTGGTTAAATGCTAAAGGCGTACTCAATGATCGTTCTAGAAAATGGTCTAGGGGAGCCGTGCACCAAGTACTAATCAACGAGAAGTACGTCGGCAATAACGTGTGGAACCATCGCTCGTTCAAACTTAAACAGACGCGAACCCAAAATCCGCCTGAAGAGTGGGTTCGGGCGAATGGTGCCTTCAGCCCTATCGTCAATTCGATCCTATTTCAAGCCGCCCAGTCGATCATCCAAGCGCGCTCATATCGAATGCCCGATGAGGAAATGCTGCACGTATTGAAGGCCATCTATGAACGTCGAGGTTTTTTGTCGGGTCTTGTCATTGATGAGGCAGAGGGGTGTCCTTCAAGTAGTGCCTACCAGCATCGATTTGGAAGCTTGCTTCGCTGTTATGCCCTAATCGGTTACACACCTGCGCGCGACTACCAGTACATCGAAGCTAATAAAAGACTTCGCGAGATGCACCCTAAGCTGCTTCAGCAAACCATTTTGAAAATAGCAGAAGTGGGTGGCGAGGTTACGGTTGATCCGCACACCGCCCTCATGCTGGTTAACCAGGAGTTATCCATTTCTCTCGTACTGTGTCGCTGCCAGGTTTCAATCGCTGGCTATAAACGCTGGAACATTCGTTTCGATTTAGGCCTGAATCCTGACCTGACCGTCGCCGTACGAATGAAAGAGCTCGAAGAAGAAGCTCAGGACTACTACATCCTGCCCACCATCGACATGGCATCCCCACACTTACGTCTGACGGAAAACAATCAGGCCTGTCTCGAGATTTACCGGTTCGAGACATTGGACATCCTCTCGGAACTGACGCGCCGTGCTGATTACAGGAGGGTGGCATGACAGTAATTCAAACCCCTCACAGAGCCCGGATGCATGTCGCGGAGGAGTCGACGATTCGTCTCATTCCATTGGACGACATCCGTGTACTCAACCCCCGGGCACGTAACAAACAAGTCTTTGCCAAATTGGTCGAGAACATCTCAGCCTTAGGCCTTAAGCGTCCGATCACGGTTGCTCCCACGACCAGCGGCACTGAGGCGTTTGAGATCGTTTGTGGCCAGGGTCGCTTTGAGGCATTTCAAGCATTAGGTGAGCAAAAAATACCCTGCATCGTTGTGAGTGCTAGCGAGGCGGATCGATACCTGATCGGTCTCGTGGAGAACCTGGCGCGCAGGAAACATTCCAATCGCGAGCTTTTGACTGCGATCCAAATTCTTTCGGAACGCGGCTATACCTGTCAGCAGATAGCCGGAAAAACTTGCCTCGATAGTGGCTACATCCAAGGAATTCTAGTGTTGTTACGCCAAGGAGAGGAGCGACTTATTGCTGCAGTCGAGAAAGGGTGGCTGTCCATAAAACTGGCCATAGACATCGCCCGTTCTAAGGACAGTGAAGTCCAACAAGCCATGATTGACGCCTACGAAAGCGGTCTACTGAAAGGCGAGCAGCTGATGAAGGTACGCCGTTTGATTGATAGACGGAAAATCTTCGGCAAGCAGTATGGACAAATGCCGGTCAGCACGGAGAAAACAACACCTCAGAAGCTCCTTAACACTTATCAAAAGGAAGTGCGGCGCCAGAAAATCATGATCAAAAAGTCGGACATCAACGAGCAACGGCTGCTGATCATCGTTACGGCCATGCGAAAATTAATGGCCGACGACTACTTCAGCACCCTGCTTCGCAACGAAGAAATCCCCGATTTACCCAAGCCTCTCGCAGATCGAATATTTGGGGAGAAGCAGTGATGGCTGAGATCAAGCAGGCTTTTGAGCAACGTGTCATCGCGATTCCAGTGGAACTGATTCTTCCATCACGGAAGGTCGATCACCTGATGTCAGGTAGTAAAAAATACGCAAGCATTTTGAGTTCGATAAAAGAGCTAGGCGTGATTGAACCATTGGTGGTTCATCCCAAGCAGGTCATCGCTGGTGGGATATCTTCGTTCATGCTGTTGGACGGACACCTTCGACTTGAAGCACTCAAGTCACTCGGTGCGACTGAGGCCCTTTGTCTGATTTCTACGGATGACGAGGGTTTTACCTACAACCGGCAAATCAACCGACTAACGCCGATACAAGAACATAAAATGATCGTCTCTGCGTTGAAAAAGGGTATCGAAGCCTCTCGTATTGCAACAGTGCTAGGGATCAATGTGGATCGAGTCCACGCACGAGAAAATCTACTGCGGGGCATCGCACCAGAGGCGGCGGAGATGCTAAAGGTTCGCATGGTGTCGCAGGAAGTATTTCGCTGCCTACGTCAGATGAAACCGATTCGGCAGATCGAAACGGTTGAAATGATGATCTCGGCCAATTGCTTCACCAGGAATTACGCTCAAATGGTGTTAGCAGCCTCTCGTCCTGAGATGCTGATTGAACAAAAGAAAAAGCCAACCAATGAAATTAGTGCAGTGGACATTGCACGCATGGAGCGGGAAATGGAAAACCTGCAACACGACTACAAACAAGTCGAAGATACCTTGGGTGAAACGATGCTGGTATTGGTTGTGGCCAAAGGGTACCTCATGCGTCTTCTTCGAAATCAAGCCATTGCTCTCTACCTGACACACCACTACGCAGTACTGCTTGAGGAACTGGTTTCAATAATGGAGGCGGTGACATCAGATGCCCGCCAGTTAGAGCGAGAATAACAATACGGCATTGATGGACTACGCTGATCTTTTCCACGGAGGAATCGAGATGTCCAACGCAGACCTGCTCCCATCCCTGCTTTTCAAAATTAACGAGAACCAACTAGCCCTCGAGGCCGCTATCATGGAGCTCACGTTATGGGCAGAACAGCGTGGTGCGAGTGAAGTATCGGGCAACGTTCGGGGTGCGCTTGAGGCTATTGGTCGAAACGAGGAGTTTATAAAAATGACTCTTGCCGTGCTCATGACGCCGGAGTAACTACATAGAAACAAACATCTGCTGCTCAACAGATGCCTGTCATGAATGCTTGCTTTGGGTCTATCTCTGCCCTTCACGAAGGGCAGCTTTTGGCCGACTCCTGCCGATCGATACCGGAAGAAGCCCGCCAATAACGGCCTACCAATGGCGCTCTTTGGGGGCATTGGAGAAAACTATTGCACCGAATACACGCCGCGAAACCATCAAAGTGCAGGCCAAGCGCTTACGCGATTTGTTCGCTGCAGAGCAGTAGCGCCGGGTAGAGCGTGTCCTGGACGCCCAGCAGCATTTTTTGACCCTGTATGAGCGCCTGATAGGCCTGCTAACTTGGCCGATGAATTGGACGCTGTGAGGGCCAGTTCTGACCGGAGGCTGAGGGGTGACCGGGGTGATCTAGGTCATCCAAGATGGTGACAGCAGATAGACACAGTGATTATTGATTGACTACTATTCATTTGCGCCTAGGCGTGAACTACAGGGTGGTTACAGGGATTTTCGGATCGCACCCCGCTTCTGATGAAAATCAGATGGCCCAGTGCCAGGTAACAGCGTCCTGCCCCGTCGAACGCATACAATCGACGGCTGAGAATCCCGCCTAGAGCGGGATTCGCCGTTTCTGGCCATTCACTTTTGCTGCGTCGACCGATTCCGTACTTCCTCGAAGCCATTGGGATCTCTTTGCGTACCCCTACGAACTACGGAGGCATCAAAAATAAACGGGGCTCGATGGCGATACGCATGATGAAATTCAGTGTCGAATCCAGAGATATATCCCCAAAGGAGTCCTACTCTGGCGCGCTACAGAATCTCGACCGAGTAATCCTGGGTTAGGGAAAAGCCTTTTCCTTTTGCAGCAGCGGCCAGTGGATGAAGAGCTTGGATGACTACATCACAAGTTCATTGGCTCGGTATGAAATAGAGAAAGCGAATCTCTTTCAAAAAACAAATGGCACGGCCCAGCGTAGGATGTTGGGGGTAAGGCTGCTTGCAGCGGTCCACTCGGAGCCCAGAGAAGCGGAGTGACCGCTTTTGGCTGTGGGTTCCACCGGTCGACGCAACTCGAATGCAGATACTCCAAGCCTGACCTAACTCTATCTCCACTGCCGGCTATGGGCAGCACTTGCCGACTTTAACTCGTTTCCTGCGGCGCTGTGCGCGGTCGCCGCGGGCGCACTGCGGCGGCCGGACTGCGGTTGACCGCAGCCAACTGCTCACTCAACGTTGTCGCGCGGGATTGCGCTGCAGCAGTCTGTACACGTGCGTTGGCCAACTCCGTTTCGGCATGCTGCAGGCGCTGTTGCAGGACGTGGTGTTGTTCCACTGCGTCAGCACCCGATTGGCGGTACTGTTCCAGCTGGTCGCGCAGGGCGAGGACTTGAGTTTGAGCGGTAGCGCGTTGTTCGCGGGACTCAGCAAGGTCATGCTGGCTCGCAAGCAGCGTCTGTTGCATGGCCTGCAATCGGCCATTGGCCTCCTTTAGCTGGGCACTTACCGTTTTGCTTTCTTCACGGGCCCGATCAATCTCACGAAATGCCCGATCCTCCACGTCGCGGGTGTAGTGCTGCTGCTCAAGCCGCACCTGCTCAGCCTGCTGCAGGCCGTCCTGTAGCTGCTGGCGCAACTCGGCCAACTGCAGGTGCGCCCCGTCGCGCTGACTGAGCAGTTCCTCTCGCTGCTGGCGCAGATCATCAATCTGCACCTGCCGCTGGGCCAGCAGTTGTTCAAGGTCGGCCAAGCGGGTCTCGGCACCCTGCCGTGCGGCGAGCGCTTCGGCGCTCTGCTGGCGCGCCTGGGCCGCCTCCAGTCGCATCCGCGCCTCCTGCGTAGCCAGCTGCTCGCGCTCATCGGCCAGTACCTGGCGCTGACTGGCGAGCGACTGCTCGACCACCCCCTGGGCCAACGTGGTGGCCTGCTGCCAGATGGCGACAAAGGCTTGCGCGACTTCCGCCGGCAACCCGGGGAGACGGGTTTCGCCGCGCAAGCGCCCGGCCAGCTGCTCCCACCACTGATCGAGCAACGCGCCGACCCGCGCCGGGCTGCCGCGGCCCAGTTCCAGGCGCACGCGCTCCACCGTTGGCCGTTCGCCGCGGGCCAACACCGCATCCGCCGCGGCAAACACCTCGTGTTCCGGCACCCCTACTGCCATGGCTGCTCTCCAGGTATATTAGGTCTGATAATGAAAGATTATCCGACGTTATATTTTGAATAATGGGATTATTATACGTTGAACGTAATAGATATTACAGATCAACTGCCACTGGTCGACGAAACCCCGCTCGACCTGCATGTCCTGGCTACAAACGCCCAGGAGGCGGCTGCCGCCTTTGTCGCCGCCGGCACGGCGGCCAATACAGTACGCAGTTACCGCAGCGCCCTCGCCTACTGGTCGGCCTGGCTGCAACTGCGTTACGGCCAGGTCCTCGGTGACGCCCCGCTGCCGCCGACGGTGGCGATTCAGTTTGTCCTCGACCACCTGTCCCGTCCCCTGGAGAACGGTACCTGGGTCCACCTGCTGCCGCCGTCGATCGATGCGGCGCTGGTCGCTGCCAGGGTCAAAGCCCAGTTGGGGCCACTGGCGTTCAACACCGTGAGTCACCGCCTTTCGGTGCTGGGTAAGTGGCACCGGATCAAGGAGTGGGACAGTCCCTGCGAGGCGCCGGCGCTGAAGACCCTGCTGCGCGACGCGCGCAAGGCCCAGGCCCGCCAAGGCCTTTCGGTGCGCAAGAAGACTGCGATCGTGCTTGAACCGTTGCAGGCGCTGCTCGCCACCTGCAGCGACGGTATGCGCGGCGTGCGCGATCGCGCCCTGCTCTTGCTGGCCTGGAGTGGCGGCGGACGGCGGCGCTCAGAAGTGGTGGGCCTGCAGGTGGGCGATGTCCGACAACTGGATGCCGACACTTGGCTGTATGTGCTCGGTGCGACCAAGACCGACACCGGTGGCGTCCGCCGTGAGAAGCCGCTGCGCGGGCCGGCGGCACAGGCTCTGTCCGCTTGGTTGGCGGTCGCCCCCGCCGACGCCGGCCCGCTGTTTCGGCGGCTGTACAAGGGCGGCAAGGTCAGTACTCAGGGCCTGTCGACGGACCAAATCGCGCGCATCGTGCAGCGTCGGGCCCAGCTCGCCGGACTGAAGGGCGACTGGGCCGCACACAGCCTGCGCTCCGGCTTCGTCACTGAGGCCGGGCGCCAGGGCATCCCCTTGGGCGAAGTCATGGCCATGACCGAACACCGCAGTGTGAGCACAGTGATGGGGTATTTTCAGGCAGGCTCATTGCTCAGTAGCCGTGCCACGACACTGATGGCGACTGCTGAGAATAATGCAGGGAATGTTGAAACAACCGCGGCGTCTGACAATTGTGTCTAACAGCCAATTTGCGACGTATTTTGTTAGCGATACTCTGCTGCAGGCCACTAAGTGTCAGCTTGCATGGCATTGATAGGTTGGGAAACGCGGGGGACGCCCGTTGCTTCCTGTGCCTCCATCTGCACGCGCGCCAATAGGGACTCCAGACTCTGATGAGAGTCGAGCGCCACAAAGCTTTCCGCGATCAGAGTCAAGGGGTGAACGCCAAGGACCGAAGCGAGTTCAACCACCTTGTCCAGCGTTGGGCATTTCATGCCGCGCTCCAATGTACTCAGATAGGTTCGGCTACTCACGTCCGAAAAATCCTCTTGAGTCAGTTGACGCTGCAGGCGCCGAGCCTTTAGCGCCCGACCGAAGGCTTGTCTCATGTCCATTTGTGCGACTCACAAAAGGAACGATGAAGCCTTTTTGAATACTTTAGGACTACAATCTATAGGGTTCGTTTTGCGAGGAGTCTCGAATGTTTTTTACTCAGCCCGCTGCGGAGCGCCGTTCTACGGCACCTCTTGACCGAACAATCAAGTGCTGGGGCGTGATCGAGCGCGACCTGGAAACCCCTTGGTTTTATGTGAGTCTTCGACTGTGCGAAGACGGAGTTGATTTTGGCCACACACTACTGGTAGCGGATATAGCGCAACTGGACGCACTGCTCGGACAATTACCGGATAACACTTCCGTTCACTCGGTAATGATGGTCACCCCACCCCTGATGAATCTTTCACAGCATTGGCGCATGGAACGCGTGCTACGCGTGCACACCAACCCAATTGACACATCCACCGTCCTCACCTGCCGGATCGAAATAGAGGGTGGCAGAACGTACACGCTTAATGGTTTGGATCTGTTTCGCAGTACAGGGCTCAAACCAAGGTGTATTTATGAGGAGACACCATAGCCCCAAACCTGCAGCTCCAAAATAACCGTCGTGTCAGCTAACGTATTTCAGCCCCTCAACACATCGCTTTTATGGATCGTAGATCGGGTTGGTAGAGGCGCAATGGCATAAATATTACAGTTACTTAAGTGCAGAGTGTGTCAACACCTCCGCTACCGGTTGTAACAAAGCTTCAGTTACAGCTCTGATCGACAGCGTCACATCTCATGTCAATTCAACCAGTCACGAACTGGTAACGGCGAACGTTTTACCTGACCTAGCGGAGCATTTGCCTAGACACGCCCTGATGGATCATTCAGCAAGTAACGAAAGTGCTCCTTAATTGAAGGATTCCAACCAGTTGCGCGTTGTTTTAACCACTGCAAATAACTGGGCTGTCGATCCGCATCGCTGTGCATGCCACGCCAAAATCGCTCAATATACCTGTCATCGAGCATTGTGTCTCTTCCGAGTTGCCATACGCGTACGCATCCTGGCAATTTCAAAAACAAGCCCAGCAGGGCGAACATGGCCATACGGATTTTAGGGGGATGCTCACCTATATCTACACAGAGAAAAGGTTCACAGCCCCCGGCAGGCGAAAAGCTTGAGCTCAGGGTCGACCAAGACTTGAGGTCGAGCAGTCGAGCGATGTACGACTTTCGATCGAATGGATAACTTCGCTTTTTACCAATTATCGCCAAAAGATCTCCCATAAACAGATGCCACTCATCGATAGTTGCCGCGATACGAATGTTGCCAATAACAAACTCTCCTCGCTTTAATGATCGCAGATACCAATGCTGAAAATACAATGCCATAGCCCGCAGTTTTTTGAACGGCACGAGCGCCTGATTCATTCGTCGCCAAGGAAAAGGAGTGGTTGGCGTATACCAGGGCGCATACCGATGCTCCAGATGCTCCAGGTGGTCCATCAGCACATCCCGCTGGAGAAGACCAAACAACGCGTCTGAAGCAGAAAAGCCTGTTTCCGGAGGGAGTGAACTCATATTTTCTAATAGGAGGCAGCCATGCACCGGACAGACGTTAAACCACCAATAGAACCAGGTGTTTCTCAGCGCCGGATGCCGATCTGTGCGAAAATCGTCATACAAGCAGTGCTCACAGACTTGATTACGTCTAAAAGGTGGCATTTTCAGCCAGTCACTGGGTGCAGGAAATGATTGCTGAAAGCATTCAACCGGAAGGCCGAGGGTTTTGGATAAATTCCCCTCAACTTTAGCGCTAAGTGTTGCGTCCGCGTCTATGGCACCATGCCGAGTGAGGCACTCGGTAGCCCGTAAAAAGGGAAGATAGTTTTTCGATCGCCCACCTCTCACAAGCCACGACGACAAAGCCTCTTGAGGCAATGGTTTCAGCAAGCCCCTGTAGAGCGCGCTACGTCTCACGATCCTATCACTCAATATAAGGTGGGATATCGGCGGCTTTTTCCAAACACTCCAAGTCTATTGCCTCCTTTCTATCCAAAATCGCCCACACTGCTCCGCGAGTAATTCGCTTAACAATATTACCTGTAATGCCGCCAGACGAACCGAGCAAAGACTTAACCTTGTCTTTCCGCGACAGTTCCGATGGCCTTCTTAACGGCAAAATACTCTCGTAGGCCGCCAAGAAAGACCTGAATTTTTCATCTTCTTTCCAGTGTGGTAAATTATATATTTGAAAGCGTCGATCTAACTGATCGTCTCCTCGAATTGCAAATTCGGCATCATCAATGCCGAGTGCAACAATCGAAAGCGACAAGGGAGGTCCACTGATTGCCCTTAATAAGGCAAGGCTCTTACGCTGATCCATCCTGCTTGCATTGAGAAGATTATGTACTTCATCAATCACTATCATGCGGAGGTTTCTCAGGTGGGCAAGTCGGCTAAACGTCTTAGGTATGACACCGTTGCGTATTTTACCAATGGGCACTCCAAGTACCTCACCGACAATGTCTTCAAAGCCGCTAAAAGTGGGATCTGCGGGCATGCTGAATGAAATACAACCACCGTGACTTTGATCACGCTTCCGGAGTGTTTCTATATCTGACTCTATTCGAGTGAAAAGACTGGTCTTGCCCATACCGGAGTGGCCGGAAACCAAAATGCACTGCGCCTGGATATTGCGGGGCATTTCATATACCGCCCTGACTACCGACCGGATCGAATTCACTTCAGGATAGTTTATCCAACGATCCGTATAGATGCTGACGATTCGCTGCTTGTCATCCAGGAGTGCCGTCTTTCGATGCGACGGGGCAATATGCTCTAAGTTCGGTTTGACTTTCATCGATGCTCACCTTGTGATCGGTTTGGAACTCTACTCTTCGATATCATAGGGCTGAGGCTGCACGCTGTAGTCTGGAGAGGTAGACGTGTCCGGTTGTATATTTTCCTCATTCAACGGGTGGGCTGGATCGGTCAGTCGCGCCTTTTTTCGCTCCCTTATTTTACGCATGTCCTTACTAACCGCGACTGCACGGCTCACAAGCGCATCATTCTTCCTGATCAGTTTGAAAACTTCGGCGGCGGGTACCCTGCGCTCACTATCAGCTCTTAACTTAGTTCTTGCTCGCTTAAACTCTGATAATGATGTGTTTGGCAATCTAAGGTCAGCGTACCCTACTTCAATGTAATTCTGCTCACCTGTGGGCAACACCCAAATTTTGTTTATGGCCTCAGGATCGTAACGCACTATACACTTCGTACCGATATTGAAATGCTTCAAAATTGGCGAATAGTACTCAATTGTATTTAGTTTAATCCCCGCACGACCGAGCACTCGCCTTTTAACTGGCATAAAGTCAATTAGCAAACGCTTTTGATCATCAATGATGGGCGGATAGGAGAAGCTTCCATCTTTTTTTTGAAAGTGCTTTTCCCACATAAGCAAAGGTGAACAGTCGAGTTCAGATTGCGTTTTTTTATGGTAGATTTCGATCTCTCGAGTGATCCACTCTCTGAGTTCGAAAAATGACAACGCGGCGTGCTTCTCACTTTTATATTGACGTTTAGTTTTTGTCGAGGACATGGTTGTGCCCGGCAACAAATGCACCCGAGTCATCAAAGTACCTGCGTAGCGCTCAATATGCGCTCCATTGTAGGGAATTCCCTTGGGTCTCCAGGTCAATTCAATGCCATATTTTCGGCAACTATCTTGTAGATTTTTGGATACGAACTCCTTGGCATTATCGACATGTATCCGCTTTGGAACTCCATAGAACGGATATTCCCCATCCGGCATGCCAATTAGCCTCAGCCAACGCTCCTTTGGCAAGATCGCGTGGGAAATACACAAGGCCACTGACATTGTCGATGGATGCCATAAGGATAAATAAAACCCAAGAATTACCCGTGTATAGACATCAATTGCAAGTGTCACCCACGGTCGAATCAATGACCGCCGCTGCTCGCTGTCGACAATGATGCAATCAACTTCAGCGTGATCTATTTGAATCAGTTCAAGGGGCTCTTCAGGAAGAACCTTTCCTCCACGAACCTCGTACTCCTGACTCGCGGCTTTGCTTCCGTATTTTTTTGCCAGTAGCGCTCGTGGATTCACTGCCCTTAGTCTACTGGCTATGGTGGCTGCACTTGGGGGCGAAATACATTTTAAAGAGCATCGATCTATAACTTTTTCGATAATCACCTGATAGGTAATTCCAGGGCCGGTGTAGAACTCTTCAATGACTTCTTGAATAATATCCTCGGCGTCAGCTTCAATTAGTTTTGTCCCTTTTACCCGTCCTCGGCGCTGCGGAAGCAGACTCAATGCACCTATATTGATATCGAGTCTATCCAGAAGTCTATACACTTGGGACGCACTGAGTTTGAGTGCTTCAGTGCATTGAGTCACGTCTGTTTTAGAAAGCGGCCGTTTGCCGGCCATCGGCAATAGCACGTCATAGCGCTCTGACGCCAATTGGATATCAGCTTCGCTCGCACTTTCGATGAGAGAATTTCTTTCGGACTGGCCGGAATCAGGGTTTGAGAACAATGTATTTTTTTTGATCTCAAAATCTATATCTCCTGGTGAAATCAGCAGCGTTTCCCCAGTAAAGAGGTCCCTGACCCGTATCTTGCTCGAAGAAACCGAATCGATGATTTCTAATTGCTTATTACCAGCAAGCACTAGAACGCCAGGTTTTATGCTGATTCCTTGCATGGCCTCACCCATAACAAAAAATGCGAAACATGGCTAAAATCTAGCTAAATATGCGAAAAAATCCAGATTTAGAGAGTAATGCAGAAAGAAGAATCGAAAAAAACGTTATTTTTCAATTGAATATTGGCGTCGCTGATTTAACAAATCGTGACAATGGTGGATTACAAACCATGCCGCCATTAACGCTGCGTTCGCATTCTGTCTGATGAGTTCAGCGTCATTATGATCGCTCGATGATCTGCGCTGGTGCCCCATACCATGCCCATGCTCATTTTGGTCTCCATTGGTCCTCGTGGTCTCAGTTTAAAGATTTCACTTGCTGGGCCCGCGCCGGTCTATCTCCAAGACGACGCTGTGTGAAATCTGAAGCCTGCAGCATGGTGTTGATGCGCAGATTTCAAGGACTGCAATACACGAAAAAGACAAACGCCGGAGCCCTCAGAAGTAATCGTGTAAATCGAGCCTGATGTCTTTTATTCGCGGATATTCTTACAGCTCGGTTGTCCGGTTGTCGCCTGAACGCTCATGGTTCTAACAAGGTTCATGCTACTTGCGTAAATTCTTCAACTTTCAGCGCTTTACTACTGCTCGGATTTCAAGGACTGTCACTCGTGGCAAGGATTAATGACTGCGGAATTCGACTCTGATAATGGTCACAGAGCCAGTGCAGTCACCAGGCACTCTGGTGGTTGCCCCAGGATTGGGTTCAGTAAAAAGCATCAGTGCGTGCTGGTGCGTTTCCGTTGTAAATCAGCTTTCTACCTTGTAAATCACCTTACTTAACAAGGTAAAAATCAGATTTACAGCATGCTAAGAATCTACTTCATTAACATCTTTAGCGACGCCAGCAATTGAAAACCGGCACTTTAGACCCCTTCGAGGTACAAATTGACCAGTCAATAAATATAACTAAACTAAACGTTCATTTAGTTGAGTTGTCGATCTCGCTGCCTCCATGAAAACCAAACTGCGTAAATTCAGCATTTTTTGACGTCTTCAACTAACCCTTTTGTACACGGCATCCAATTTTCCACCAAATGGCTGTATTCAGAGTGGTCAAAGTCAACTACCCCGATGACTAGGCGACCGAGATCTAACTGTTTTAATTCAATCATGCCTATTCGTACTTACTCATTATTCCAAGCTATTGGGCGCAGCGAAGCAGAACTGGAATCCATTTGAGTGCGTCAACGTCAGCTCTTTCACGCGTTCCCCCTGCCCTGCCCCCCAACACCATGCGCTGCGGCATCGATATTCGTGAGCGTCAAATCAGCCATGGGTACGATCTAATCCAGATACGGCTCCAACACCTGCTCCAGCCATGCAACGAGGGTTCGAAGGCGGCGGGACAGGTTTCGTTGATGCGCAACAACGAAGAAAACCGGCAAGGGCGCCGCGCGAAAATCCGGCAACACTTCGACCAGCGCACCGCTTGCCAGGTGATGACCGATTCCGGAAAGAGGCGCCTGTATCAGCCCCATGCCCGCTAATCCGGCAGCATGGTAGGCCTGTACGCTATTGACGTGCAGTCGGCCCGGCAGACTCAAGGTGGCGTAGTCATTGCCAAGCGGGTACTCCCACATGTCCGGCTTGGTACCAAACCTTCGTGTGTAGTGCACCGTTCGATGCCCTTGCCCCTGAAGATCACTGATCTCGAGCGGTATTCCGTAACGTCGCAGATACTCGGGACTGGCCGCATTGCACATGCGCAACTGTCCAAGAGAGATGGCCACCAGTGACTCATCGCCGACCTGACCGATGCGCAGTACGCCGTCAAAGCCCTCCTGAACGAGATCGACTCTCCTGTCAGTGCAAGAGAGTTCAAGTTCCAGCAGTGGGTGACTGTCCATCAATGCAGGTAAACACGGAATGATCGTGCTGCGCGCTACCTCGGTTGGCAGATCAATCCGTAGCGTTCCTTTCATCTCGCTGGCATTGAACATCGATTCAAGCTCGTCAGAATCGGCCAGCAGATTCTGTGCCCGAGCGAGGAAACTCTTGCCGTCTTCGGTCAGATGCACATTGCGAGTCGTTCGATGCAAAAGGCGCACACCCACCTTAGTCTCGAGTTCTCGAATGACGATCGATACTCGCCCTTTTTGCATATTCAGGCTCTCGGCTGCCCGAGTGAAGCTCGCCATCTCTGCGACTTTCACAAAAATCCTAATGGTCTCAAGACTTTGCATCATCCCCTCGATTGTTCACCGTAACCGACACAATGAGTTTTCCCTGTGCAGATTTATCAACTGTGGGTGTCGGGTTACCGTGCGCCAGTGTAAAGCAGGGGGCTGGAACAATGGACCACGTTGTTCGAGCAACCTCATATTTTGATGAGGACGATCAGATGAAGTACAAGCAACTGGGGCGTACCGGCCTCTTCGTATCCGAATTCTGCCTTGGGACCATGACACTCGGTGGCAATGCCGACGCCGGTATCTGGAAGGCGATTGGTGGTCTGGGTCAACCGGAGGCGGATGATTTGATCCGTCACGCAGTCCAGGCCGGCATCAATTTTATCGACACCGCGGATGTATATTCCTTCGGACAATCCGAACGCCTTGTCGGGCAGGCGTTGCGCAATCTTGATATCAAAAGAAGTGACGTCGTACTGTCCACCAAGACCTCTGCTCCAGTGGGGACCCGGCCGAACGACCAGGGTGCCTCTCGCGGTCACATCATGGACTCAGTGCAGTGCAGCCTTGAGCGTTTGCAAACGGATCACATCGATCTTTATCACATCCACGCCGATGACCCTGTCACTCCGATCGAAGAAACCTTGCGCGCAATTGACGACCTGATTCGCCAGGGCCTTGTTCGATATGCCGGCGTATCGAACTGGCGTGCCGGGAAGATCGGCAAAGCGCTGGGACTCAGCGCATCGGGCAACACCGCGCGATTGGAAACCGCACAGGTCTACTACTCGATCGCCGGTCGAGACATCGAACGCGAACTGGTGCCTCTGGCCGTAGACGAAAAGCTGAGCCTGCTAGTCTGGTCGCCGCTGGCCGGTGGACTGCTCTCCGGGAAGTTTGGGCCTGGAACACCTGAAAACCAAAACTCGCGTCGTGCAACCTTCGACTTCCCGCCCATAGACAAGGACCGCGCATGGGCATGCGTGGCACAAATGCGCGCCATCGGCGAAACGCGCGGTGCAACGGTGGCGCAGGTCGCGTTGGCGTGGCTGCTTGCACAACCCCACGTGACAAGCGTCATCGTTGGCGCAAAACGGGTTGAACAACTCGATGAGAATCTTCGCGCAAGCGAAATCGAGTTGTCGAGCGAGGAAATCACGCGCCTGAATGCTATCAGCCAGCTGCCTGACGAATACCCGGGCTGGATGATCGAGCATCAGACGTCCGGGCGTTTTCCAAAGGATTCCTCGGCAGACGCTTAAGAATCAAGCGATGTTCGCCGTTGTCCATCAGGTTTCCAGAACAGACTGCGGTTTAAGGTTAAGCATCACTCGACGCCGACCGGACGATATCCAGATTTCACGCCATAACCTGGATAACTCCCTCCTTTTCGTACCGGTCGGCTCTTAGATGATCAGGCAGCGCTCATGCTCCGGTGCGTGTCGACCAGGTGCAGCACGACGCTTGGATCGGCCAACGTGGAGATATCCCCCAACCCTTCATATTCAGCAGCGGCAATCTTGCGCAGAATCCGCCGCATGATCTTGCCCGAACGCGTCTTCGGCAGGCCCGGCGCCCACTGGATCACATCCGGCGAGGCAATCGGGC